>NZ_JBLWNV010000013.1:0-177976 GCF_048452805.1 Pantoea sp. K16
CGGAAAGGGTCGGCCGCGCGTCGTCGGTGACCGAGCCGCTGGCAATCTCGCCGGTAATCGCACCGACGTCGTCGGTCAGGGTGATGCTGTCGATGACCAGGCCTGAGGTCTGGTTATCCGGCGGCGTGCTGTCGCCGGGGCCGTCGATCACAACGCTGTTGCTGTTGCCCGCCTCGTCGGTGGCTTCCACCACGACGTCTTTGGCGTCCACGCCCGCCGGATTCGGCTGGATGCTCCAGTGACCATCCGCGTCCGCCACCGTGCTGGTCACGCTGTCGCTGACCGGATCGGTGATCACGATCACCGCGCCCGGCTCGGCGTTACCGGCCAGCTCGTCCTCGGTGTTGTTCGTGATTTCCGGAGCCGCCGTGCTGGTGTCAACGGTAAAGCTCCAGTCGCCGTCTGCCTGCGGGCCTTCGTTGCCCGCCGCGTCCACCGCCGCAACCGTCAGGTCGTGAGAGGTGCCGTCCGCCATATCCTGCTCCGGCGTCCAGCTCCACTTGCCGTCCGCGTCCACCGCTGCGCTGCCGACGAGCTCGCCGTTGTCATAGATATTGACGTGATCGATGTCGGCGGTTGCGTCGCCGGAAAGGGTCGGCCGCGCGTCGTCGGTGACCGAGCCGCTGGCAATCTCGCCGGTGATCGCACCGACGTCGTCCGTCAGGGTGACTGAGTCACTGACAATGCCGGAGTTGATGTTATCTGGAGGAGTTATGTCCGGTCGGGAACCGTTGGACGGCGGAGAGACATTACCCGCAGGATCGACAACCACGATAGTTACGTCGGTATCCCCTTCATGGACAGGGTTAGGCTGGATACTCCAGTCACCATTTTCATCAACTACAACCGTGGTGGTTTCACCGGTACTGCCATCGGAAATAACCACAGTTGAACCAGGTTCTGCTTTACCTGAGATTTGTTCATCATCATTGCTATTTATAACCGCCGCTTCTGGCGAAGAGGTGTCAGTAAACTCTTCAGTCAGGCTACCGCTATTGCCCGCACTATCAGTTACCGTAACAGTGACGGTGCCATTTGGTTGTGAAGTCGGTGCTTCCACATACCAGTTACCTTCACTGTCCGTCTGGGTCGTGATCTGGGTGCCATCAGGCAGTTGAATGACAACCTGTGAGTCAGGGCTATTCGATGTTCCGGAAAACTCTGGACGACCATCATTATCACTGTCCGCAACAGGATCAAGTGTCACCGATACACTCTTAGCGGAAGAGTCATGGCCACTGCTACCACGCCCGGACGCACCAATAGCAACGCCGCCTGCCGCGCCGCCCAGCAGCATAAAGGGCAACCAACCAAAATTGTTGTCACTGGCAGTCAGCGGATCGGCACTGGCATATCCTTCACCGCCTAATACCTGTTCACCGCTCTGACCTTCAGTTAAAGCTGGCGGATATTCAGCGACATCGCCGGAAGTCGGCACATATTCATAAAATTGACCGTTTTCGCCCAGCCCAATCAGATGAACGTTTTCATTATCATAATAATCTTCCAGCACAATATCAGGATGCTGAGAATCATCCTGGCTAAAGAAAAGCTGCAGATTATTGCCAACGCGCCTGGTTACAACCATTTGCGGAGCATGTCCTGTAGCGCTATCGATCAGTTCTATATTTAATGCACCCTGATGCGGAACTTTGATCGTTGTAGGATTTTCAGATTTTGTATCAACAGTGTATGAAGAGATAATACCCTTCACACCACGCAAGTTCACTTTCAACATAACAACCTTCTTAATTAACGAGGATTGATTAAATTCAATAGAAATAAGGCTTTCACAAACCCTTAATCTCTATATTCATATACTTAGAATAACCGTGATTTTATGACGAGATAATCTGCAATCCTGACATTGCTTCCAGCACAACTCTTGATTCTGGAGTCAGTGAACGGCATTATCAGAACTGATTAATAAAAAATATGGTGCCAGATTGCATCAATGCAGTGAGTATGCAGCGCCCTGAGCGTTACTGCTTTTATCAGCTATCTTCATAGCATTGCTCTGAGCATGACTACTGTCAGAATTTAATAGTGAAGAAGCCACCGGGTGATTCAACAGTTTTGACTCGCCCGCTTCAGAACAAGAACGTTCATTTACTACACGCGATAACGTACGTGATTGTGCTTTGAGACTGGTTAAAACAGATTCAGCTTCCTTTGCAGGCACCAGACGCGCCGTGATTTTCTGCTGATCATTTACCGCTAACTGATAGTAATAGCGCTCACCTGATTTCAGCTCTGGTGTGGATACTTCAATTTTTGCTGGCTGGACAAAATCATGCTGGCTGAACATAACGTCCAGTTTTTTCTGGCCAGGACACACACTAATTTCAGTCCCTCTATCACCTGACATTACGCTCGTATAGTATTGATTATTAACAAATACGTTAACGACGCGTTTTGATGCGGCAGGATTTTTTTCATCAATACGGTAGACAATAATGTGCGCACGCGGGTCGCGTATCTGCTCCGGCGCCTTGTCATTGTTGACCTCTTTAAACAACGATGGCGCAGGAACGTTCTGCGATGGCGCCGCCTCAACATAATTGCAGTACAGGTAGCCTGTAAGTAATAAAACCATACTCAGCATTGCTCCCTGCATAAATTTAAAGGGATTATTCGATGCTTTGCATGTTAAACGTGAATTATTTTCCATATAACTCTCCTTAAGGTGCTTAACCTTTATATTTAAAACACCTTATATCCGATGTTGAACAGGAACTGACAACTCCTTAAAAAATAAAAAATGGGAAATTTAAACAGCGCAGAAGGGTGAGCCTACGCCTCTGGATAACGTTAAATCTCATTTACATTGATAACTCCTTTGTAAAGTTCAAGCAACGAGACATCATTGATAAATGCATTAAATTCTTTATCTCCTTTCAGAGCGAACTTTCTCATCACATTATATTTATGTGCATAGATTGTTTTAACTGACAAATCTAACCTTTTTGCTGTCTGGATTACACTGTATCCTTTCTTCAAAAAACTAAGCACCTGAAGTTGCACCACGGTGATACGTGCAAATTCGCACCGTAAACAGTCTGAAGGCAGATATCCCATAACTCTTCCCTGAGTGTTTAACCAGGCCTTGGTTATTTTCTCAGTTATTAAACGTACCGAATCCCTTTTTGACACTTCAAGCAAAGATTGATAACAAAATGGTAACGGGTTTTTAATTTTCTCTCCGAAATCATCGGTAAATACCAATATGATACTGCCAGGCTTTCGCTCGCGATAAGCGGGTTGACACATATAAAGACGCCATTGCGAAACATTGATCAGGATGAAGTCAGCCTGCCGCAGGTTATGACTATCAAAACCTGATAAAAATTTTACTTCTGCATCAGACAGCAGTGCCTCCTCAATTACCTTTGATATGCCCAGTCTGAAGAAGTAATTGTCATCCGTACAAACCACATTAACATCCATTTTTTCCCTTCAGCATCACAAAATTCACGATGACAAATATTATATTCAGGTGAACTTACCGTTAATCAGTACCAATTCGCCTTTCTCTTTTAGTTCCTTGAGCACTCTGCAAATGGAACTTTTTGATAAATGAGAACTATTTTCAATAAGATATAGTGCTGAAAATCGTTTCTTTAAATGAGTCGGCAGTTTTTTCCATCTTTCAATCAAAGAAATAACTTCATCATATGAGTTACTTTTTGGTAACTGAATGTAATTCATCAGATCAGAATACTGTCCTGATAAAATAGACATTGCGTCATTAAAAAGATCTTTCTCAAAAACCAATCGCCAGAACACGTCATAGTCAATGAAACTGACTTTTCCATAATCGACTCGTTCCAGATAGACTGGCGGCTCGTCTAAAGCTGGAGTGACGCCGACAACAAACGGAGCGGATAAGATATTCAAAACCTTATTCTCGCCTTTAAGTTTAAGTAAAAAATCGCCGTCAAGAATGAACATAACGCGACGTACATGATCTTTAGTCAAATGATAACGGCGCTTGCCTCTTGAAATTTCATCTGGATTAGCAATCTGCGTAAATCCTGCTAATGCATCGATGATCCGTTCATGATTTTCAGTCACTCTATACATATTAATTAACTCAATCTAACTGACGCATTGGTCAGTGATTAGCAACAATTCGTAAAATCAGTTTTTATAGTCTCTTTCTCTTTCGCCTGGTGTACTCGCTTACCTGAGCTCGCCTCCATAACTCGGGCAGTTAAAAATAGTCTTTATCGGTTCCACTATAATAAAACCGACCCAACAAAATTCAAAACCGCAAATACAAATAAATAAAGACATTCAGGCTAATAAAAGAAAGAATAACCAGATCTTACACCATTAAAATGCTGTTTAGTTAGCACATAAATCTACTTTGTAGCACCTTACGGGCAGTGTTATAACTTTTTTCCTAAAAAAAGAATTTCCCATTACCATTTGAAAGATGATGTTATGAGCATGCTATTTTAAAAGCACGCATTTAAACACCTCTCTCAATTTTCCAGCATGGCTGAAAAGAAACAAATCAAATTGGCATCAATGTTAATGCTCCTTACTAAAGTTACGCTGTCAGGCAGCATTGCATGGAAGGAATTAAACCACGGCACCCATCGAACAGATACTTAAATTGATTATCTTTAAATATTTAGTTTTTTATCCTGACATATATGATTTAATTAGATTAAATCACCAGAAACTGGCAAATGGGATTTTTCCCTTTTTAATTCCACTTCTCAAATGACATCACATTCAGGCAAGTGAAATCATTAACTCATGACTTTATGCACAAGCTTATTCATAGATAAATCAGTTTCACTGAACCGCGTTCATGGCATGCGCTTCCCGGATGCCAGATAATTTTAAGCATCAGGCATAAGCAGTGCTGTTAATGGTTAAATCACGCATAAGAATAATGTACGCTCAAAAAATTCCAGAATACCAACAGCAGTTAATATTATGTAAAAATATAATAGCCATATCCTTGCTTACGATAACAAAAGAAGAATTATGGATGTTTTACTATTTCATTTTTTATGACCACCCATTCTAATAGCGCCGTTCGCTAGAAGCGGCATAAATAATAATATTGAAAAAATGATACATGGAGATATCGATGAGAGAGTTAACATCTTTTGAAATGCAAAACGTTTCAGGAGCAGGTTTTTTTGACTTTATTGGCGCTGTAGTTGTCGGTGCCGTTACGGGTATTAGTTCTTTTGGTCTTAAATGGGGAATGAGTGGCGGAAGCACCGGTGGCGTGTTAGGCGTTGGTATTGTCTCTGCCGGTGTAGGTCTGATTGTCGGCGCAGTCCTTGGTCTTGTTGATGGTGCTTTATATGGTGCTATGAATGGCTGGGATAGCACGGCAGGCTGGTTTAACGCGGTCGTTGAAAACCAGTTTGATCCTAATGCATCTGTAATTACAGCTTAAGGAAACAACATGCGTGAATTGAACAATAAAGAAATCGAAGGCGTTAGCGGTGGTTCATTAACTTCGGTGATCCTGGATTTCTTTAAGCAGCTAGGCGCAAGCTCAGAAGAGAAAACTGAATGGACGCGCCCAGACTCAATTCCAGCAGCGAACCCGGTTAGTGGGTCTGCCTTTGGCATGGGTATTGTTGGTGTCGCAGCAGCAGTCGTATTTGGATTGCTGATTTTCTAATTCTCTTGTGAGGAATGAATCCTCCAGGGAAGTGAACGATTATTAAATCGTTCATTAATTGATGTTATTAATTATTTTATACAAAGGAAAGTATATGAAAAAGTTATCTATGGTTGCTCTTGGTCTGATGCTGGCTGCTGCTCACGTTAATGCTGCTGAAGCTTCAGATGGCACCATTAACTTCACAGGAAATATTGCGTCTCAGACTTGTACTGTAAGCGTAAACGGCGGCGGCAGCACTGCAACCGTTACACTGCCTAAAGTAGCAAGTAGTATTTTAAGCACATCTGGTCAGACTGCAGGTAACACTCGCTTCACTATGGCGCTGAGCAATTGCTCAGCTACGACTGGTGACGTGTACGCTTACTTTGAACAAGGTGCCAACGTCAATGCTGATGGTCGTTTGACCAATACTGGTACTGCAACGAATGTTGACCTGCAGCTGCTGGATAGCGGAAATGGCGTGTTGAACGCGGGTAGCACTGAGCAGACCACCTCTCCAAAAACTGTCGCTCTGACTGCTGGTGCAGGTACTCTGACCTATTCTGCTCAGTACTATGCAACTGGTGCAGCTACTGCTGGTACCGTCTTATCAGCTGTGAACTATTCAATCAATTACCTGTAATTGATTATGGTGGGAGCATCTGTTCCCACCTCCCTTCCTCTATCATCATTTCTGTCAAAATCATGAAAAAAAAAAGTTTTAAATTTTTGATCTCCTGTCTGCTGGCTTTTACGGTGACCTCATCGGCTTTTGCCAGCGTGACGATTATCGGCACCCGGGTAATCTACCCCGCAACAGAAAAAGAAGTCACAGTCCGCTTAGATAACCATGGCAATCAACCTGCGCTGGTACAGGCCTGGATTGACAATGGAAATCCTGATGAAGCACTGGATAAAATAAACGTACCGTTTGTCTTGCTACCGCCTGTTTTCCGTATGGAGGCTAACAAAGGACAGACATTACGTATCGTTTATACCGGTTCAAACCTGCCCAAAGATAAAGAGTCGGTATTCTGGCTTAACGTACTCGACATCCCTCCTCGCGATAAAAGCCTTGCGAATCAAAATCAGTTGCAAATGGCTATTCGTAGCCGCATCAAAATTTTCTTTCGCCCAGCCCGGTTCGATGCGATGCAAGCAACAGAAGCAGCGTCGGGTCTTATCTGGCATCAAGGGGAGAAAGCGAATCAGCTGACAGCAACCAATACCTCTTCGTTTTACGTCAACGTTTCACAGATCAATGCCGAGGATAACGCGGGGCGAAAAGTAGTCAGTGAAAAGGGAGATATGCTTGCACCAGGCGAAACAAAAAGCTTCTCCCTAAAAGGATTGAACGCAAATCAAATAAAAACAAACTTTCATTATCAATATCTGGATGATTATGGCGCTGCACGCAATGTAGACGCCAAAATTAGTCAGTAACTTTGGTAACTCATCAGGGGTAATAATGATGGCAAGGATGATTAAAAATAATAAACCAACGGCAAAAATATTTTACCGATCTTTTCTGGCGCTTTTTTTAACTGCATCAACAGGCGCCGCATTTGCAGAAAATTCGTATGATTTTGACGAATCATTTGTGAAGAATTTACCGGGCGTTAAAGTTGATGTGGCCCGCTATGCAACCGGTAACCCTATTGATCCTGGTACTTATACGCTGGATATTTTCCTGAATGGTCGTCAGATTGGTCGGGAAAATGTTCAGGTCATTCGTGAAGGGGCGGGTACCAAAGCGTGCCTTTCCTATGATCTGGTCAAAAGCTTGTCACTTAAGGACACAGTTTTTAGCCCGGGACAAGCTGAAGATTTGCGCTCTGGTAAACAGTGTATGGCGCTGGAGGAGGTAGTTAAAGAGAGTCATGCAGCTATCAATTCTGCCGATCTGCAGATGGATATCTCAATTCCGCAAATTTATCTGTTGCGATCTGCGCGCGGCTACGTTGCGCCAGAATTCTGGGATAAGGGTGAAACAGCACTTACGCTAACCTATAACACCAACTATTATCGCTCTGTAAATCACGGTCAGCCATATGACTCATTTTATGGCCGTGCACTGGCGGGTTTTAACCTTGGCGGATGGATGTTCCGTCACGATGGTTCTCTCAGCTGGCAACGTCAAAAAAACAACGAGTATCATCATTACGATGCAATTAATACCTATGTCCAGCGTGATATTCCGCAAATAAAATCACGGCTGTTATTAGGTGAAGGCAATACCAGTGGCGAAATTTTCGATACGCTTTCTTTTCGTGGTGCGCAAATATCTACAGTTGACCAGATGTGGCCAGACTCTCAGCGAGGCTATGCACCAGAAATCCGCGGCGTAGCCCGAACCAACGCTCAGGTAACTGTATCGCAAAATGGCAACAAAATTTATGAAACGACGGTTTCACCAGGCCCTTTTAATATCACCGATCTTTATCCTACAGGCTACGGTGGTGATTTAGACGTGACCGTGAAAGAAGCTGACGGCGGTGAGACCCGTTTCTCAGTTCCTTACGCAGCGATGACGCGTCTGAAACGTCCGGGCATGACTTTTTATAGTCTGACCGGTGGTGTATCCCGAAAAGACAATATGGTTTATACACCTTCGGTCTATCAGGGCACTATTCAGCATGGTTTTAGCAATAGTCTGACCGGTTACTCAGGTATTCTGGGATCAGATAACTACACCTCTGTGCTGTTGGGAGGTGCATTTGGTTTACCTGTTGGTGCGATCTCACTGGATATTACTGGGGCTCAGACAAAATATGGTGATGAGAAAAAGCAAGGTGTAAGTTATCGGGCAACTTATAGTAAGAAGGTTTCTCAGACTAACACGAATTTTACTCTGGCGGCTTACCGCTTCTCATCATCCGGTTATTACAGCTTTGATAATGCATTACAAATCAATAACTATTATAAAAAAAATCATAAAAACAGTTCGTCAAATTATCTTTCGCGCCCCAAACAACGTTTTTCTATGACGGCAAGCCAAAATTTTGGGGAGTCATATGGGAATATCTATCTTACTGGTTTTGTTCAGAATTACTGGGATTCTGCCGGAACAAATACGCAATTTCAGCTGGGTTACAATAATACAATTGGTCGGGTCTCCTATACTTTATCAGCAAACCGATTATTATATTCAACCGGCGGGCATGACACTCAACTGTCACTCGACTTCTCGGTGCCAATTGGCAGCGATAGTCAAAGTTATGTAACCGGAAGTGCGACACATAATAAACAAGGTGTGAATGCACAAACAGCAGTTAATGGTGTTCTGGGTGAACATGACCAATATAACTATAACGTTGGAATAGCGCGCGATACTGATAATGAGAAGTCCGGTTCAGTTAGTGGGCAGTACCGTTCGCCCTACAGTATGCTGACGGCGTCTTATACTAAAGGGGAAAACTATTATTCTGCCTCGGGTGGTATCAGCGGTGCGGTAGTCGCTTTACCTGATAGCATTAATTTCAGCGCTTATCAGTCTACGACTTATGCTGTTGTTACCGCAGAAGATGCAGAGGGCGCGCGTGTACTCGGCTATCCCAATATTGTGTTAAACGGCAGCGGCAAAGCTATTGTGCCAAACCTTAACCCGTACCGGATAAACGAACTGGCCATCGACCCAAAAGGAATTCCACTGGATGTTGAGCTTGAATCAACTCAGCAGCGCGTTATTCCTGTTGAGGGTGCAGTCGTCAGACTTGATTATAAAACCAGCAAAGGAAAGCCACTGTTAATTCGGGCTAATCAGCCGAACGGAAATGCCTTGCCATTTGGTGCAACGGTTAATGATGAAGACGGTAACCTTATCACCACTGTTTCACAGGGTGGTCAGATTTATGTGAGGTTAAATAAAGATGTCAGCCGCCTGCATATTTCCTGGGGTAAAGCAGCCAGTGATAAGTGTCTGGTTAACCTGGAGTCCGGTATTGTTAATTCCAGTGAAAACAACACCCTTGCAAGGCTCACAACAACATGCAGCAGCGATCAATCAAAACCTGTTCGCTACGTGTCTAACGGCGAAATGAACAAAGATAATCAGGGTTAATCGGGTGACATTATGATGTTTATTAACTTTAGAAGGACACTGACCAGAATAGTCAGCATCATGATTATGGTATCTGGTTTCGTCATGCTAGCACCAATTAATGCGAACGCGGCAGATGATGTCACACTGACGTGCAAAAAATCTCTTTCTGATGCGGTATTAGATTTCCGCTCACTGGGGATAAATATTTCGGCAGCTGTTCCGGTGGGCACGGTCGTTTATAGTGGCAATTTAACAGTCACGTTCAAATGTGCCCTGGATAATCTGCAACAGTTTTTTGATGGTTTAACGGGAGAAGTGTACTTAAAGCGTAAAACAATTGCTGAAGATGCACTCGGTTATGGCTTAACCATTTATACCGGTTACGGTGGTGAAATGTCCACCGACGCTGCCAATATTCCTACCGGCAACAAGATCGCTACTTACGCGTTAACCAGTGGCGGTACAGTCGGTGCTTATACTGATGTCACATTGAATGTGCCTTTTCAGATTGTGCGGACGTCAAACTCGATGGCTGGCCCCAATTTGCTTCCGGACTATGTCAACGTATTTGATGTAGGCTCATTGGTACCAGGAAATGACCTGAAACTTTATGTCAGATATATTAAAAGCGGCATCACTGTGAGGGATCAAACCTGCTCAGCAGCAGGCGATGTTAACCCGAGGGTGTCATTAGGGAGTTACACAGCGAATACCAGCAGTGGGTTGGGTTCCGGTATTGGACAAACCAGCCCATCTACCGCTTTTAATCTTCAGCTTAACTGTGAGGCACTTCTTTCAGGTACCTTTGACGTTATGATGCAGTTGGATGGGGATGCGGCTGATGGGCTATCGGATGTCGGCGTAGTTTCTCTGAACTCGACCTCAACTGCCAGCGGAGTGGGTGTTCAGATTCTGAATGAAAGTCAGCAACCTGTTGCACTGGCAGCACCATACAGAGTTGCAGCTTATCCACTGTCGTCAGCATTGATAACAGTGCCCTTATATGCACGTTATTACCAGACTGCTGCCACAATAACCCCTGGTAGTGCTAACGCAGTTGCTACCTATACCATTAGTTATCAGTAACCATATGGGCTCTTCGGAGCCCTTTACCAGACTTTATAAACTGAGAAAGGATTTTATCAGTGGATAGGCCATTAAAAGGAAGGAGGTTTAAAGTTGGTGTCTCTGATGAGAGTCCTTTTATTTTTTATTCAATACAAAAAATACTCTCAACCGGATTTCACAACCTGGACATTGCAGCATACCCGGTAGAAGCAGAAAATCTTTTTGTAAAACTGAATAGCGATCCTCCTGATATATTAATTACTGATTTTTGCTTTAACTTTGAACGTAATGATTTGAACGGCGTTAGAAAGCTAGAAGAAATTTACAACCATAATGCTAACCTTAAAATCATTATCTTTACGGCACAGAATAGCCCGGCCATTTTGAAAAGAATATTGCAAATTCCGGTAAATGCAATAGTGAGCAAACGTGATGATATACGGGATCTGGTAGAAGCTTTGCACTGGGTTTGCTCATCGAATTCTGAAATATTTTATTCAGAAAAGATGAAAGATCTGGCGCATTCTGCTTCAGAGGAGCCCGCACAGACTCTTTTATCACCCGCAGAAGTTGAAGTAATCAGACTTTTTGCTATCGGGTACAGTTTAATGGAGATAGCTAAAGCACGTAAACGTAGTATCAGTACGGTTGCAACGCAGAAATATAACGCCATGCGTAAACTTCAGCTGCAGTCTAATACTGATTTGATTAAATATGTCTTTGCCCAGCAACTCATTTAATTTCGGGCTTAATTTTTAAGAAACAGCGAGCATCATGAAATTTTATAATTTTAAAATTGCATTTATTGTACTGTCCTGCGTGCCATTTGGATCTTATGCGACCAGCTTACAGCAGGCTGCCCGAGCCGCATTAACCTATGACTCTGCATTGCAATCCAGCCAGATGACCAGTGAAGCCGATCAGCAAAAATACTGGCAGGGTATGGCCGGAATGTTGCCCACATTGACGCTCGAAGGAAACTGGGATCGTCAGGAACAGCCGGATAAAAAATATCAAAGTGGTGTAACAAATCACAGTTACGATCTCAGTGTCAGACAACCCCTGTTTGATATGAGTAAATATGCTGGCTGGCGTAAAGGCGTTGCTATTGCCAATACCGCTGAAGCCCAGTCAAAAAAAGCTGAAGAAAAGTTATTAAATGCGATCAGTAATGCCTACTTTTCGGTGCTCTATCAGCAGGAAGTTTTACAGGCTGCGAAAGCTGCCAGTCACAACTTCAAACAACAGCAGCAAAAACTGCAGGCCGGTATTCTGAATGGACAAAACACTCGTACAGAGCTGGATGAAGCTAAGGCCAATTACGCTCTTGCTCAGGCCAAAGAAATAGAGGCGAGTAGTCAGTTATTGCTGGCTGGAGAAGCATTTCGTCGCTTATCGGGTGTCAGCCCGGACACTGTCGAGCCGGTAAACTTTCAGTGCCTTAACGCTTCGCCCTACGCTTCTTTAACTGATGCGATTAATGCCAGCCAGCAACGTAACACTGAAATCAAAATTGCCCTGTTTCAGAATGATCAGGCCGATGCTGATGTATTGGCTGCAGATGGCGCACATATGCCTGTCGTGTCACTTTACGCCAGATATGGCAAAAACTGGAGCCGTAACGATAACGACGATAATTTACTTTATGATGCTATTTTTGGCACTAACTCTAAAAGTAATAATCTGCAGTATGGCGTTAACGTTTCTATTCCATTATTCGCGGGTGGCAGCCAGATTTCACAATCTTATGAAGCAGCCTATCGCCGTCAGGCAGCGAAATATTCCACCATGGAAGCACAACGCAAAGCGGCTACAGATACACGTTCAGCATGGCTTAGTCTTACGAATGGAAAAGCGTTAATCAACGCGCAGAAAAATGCCGTCGAGTCTTCACGCGAAAAAGTGGTGTCTGTTCAATATGGCCGGGAAATGGGTTTCCGTACGGTAAATGATGAGCTTGATGCTCAGCAAAAATATTTTAGCGCACTTAAAGATCAGGCTGAAGCTCGCTTCAATTACCTGAACGCCCTCATTAATCTGGCACAAAGTACCGGATCACTATCAATCGACATGCTGAATTTTTTTCAGTGCCGTTAATCCCTTACTCATGATGATTATATAAATGGAACAGTCACTATTCCGTCAGGAGGCACTTGATGCAGCCAACCGTGGAAACCTGGGTATTGTGGCGCTCTATTGCCCACCTTATCGCTGGTTAGTTATTTCCGTTGTAGTGCTGATCACTGCCGCGACAGCGCTTTTTTTTATATTTGGCAGCTATACAAAATATGAATCCTCTACCGGAGAACTGCTGCCTAAAAATGGCATGCTGATCATTCCGCCCCCCGTAAGCGCTACGGTGGTCGATATTCCGGTAAAAGAGGGCCAGCATGTTGAAAAAGACGATGTGCTTATGGTGTTGTCATCAGAGGTTTCAACACAGTTAGGTCAGACTCGTCAGGTTATTGCCGAGAATCTGAAAGGCCAGCGTGAAAGGCTTCAGCAGGATCTGGTGACGCTTGAAAAGCTTCATCAGGTTGAAATGAAGGGCCTGACCGACGCTATCGCCAGTCTGAAACTGCAGCAGGAGCAGTTGAAGCTGCAACTGACACACCGTCGGAAACAGGTTTCCCTGGCGAAAATGCAGTTGGACAAGCTGGAAGCCATGCACAACGAAGGGTATGCCTCAAGCCGTCAGATGGAAGAGCAGGAGTCTAATCTGCTCGATAGCCAGGCGCGCTACCAGGAATATCAACGTCAGCTGTTGGACATCTCGCAAAAAATTGTTCAGACCGAGCAACAGCTGCATGAAAAACCGCTGGATGACGAGAAAAAGCGTAACGATATCGAGCGCCAACTGGCTGATAACCGTCAGTCGATGGCTGAAAATGAAGCGCGCCGCTCGTTTGAATTACGTGCGCCTAAAAGCGGGTATGTCGGCATGATTATGGTCAAAAATGGACAGATGCTCACCGCCGGTCAGTCAGCCATAGCAGTTTTGCCAAGCAATACTGAACTGGTCGCCCGCATCATGGTAAACACGCAGTCCATTGGTTTTATCCAACCGGGACAGCGGGTGGTGCTGCGCTATAAAGCGTTTCCTTATCAAAAGTTTGGTCAACAGTATGGAAAAGTTATCGAGGTTTCACGCACCGCTCTGTCTCCTCAGGAAGTCACTACGTTAACCGGCAAAAACAATATTCAGGAACAGCAGTACCGCGTGCTGGTCTCCCTGGACAAACAATCAATTACTGCTTATGCGCAGAATGAAAAACTCAAGCCGGGTATGGCGCTGGATGCCGATTTTATCGTCGACAAACGTCGTCTTTATGAATGGGTGCTGGAGCCAATTTTTGCGCTTGGACACAAAATCTCTCTCTGATTAAAAGGTCTGTTCTGTGTTGTTATTAGAGAAACTCAATTTTAAATGGTTTAACCGCCTGCCGATGATTCGTCAGTCACAGGCGACGGAATGTGGTCTTGCTTGTCTGGGGATGATTGCCAATTATCACGGTCATGAAATCGACATGATCACCCTGCGTCGCAGGTTCGCAACGTCGCTTAAGGGTGCAACACTTAGTGATGTCATTGCCATGGCACAACAACTCAATATGAGTTCCCGTGCGTTACGCGTTGATATGGAAGAGCTGTCTAAATTACGCATGCCCTGCATTCTGCACTGGGAATTGAACCATTTCGTTGTGCTAAAAAAAGTGCGCGGCAATAAGATCACGCTTCACGATCCTGCACGCGGCATTCGGGAACTGACATTTAAAGAAGCATCACCGGCGTTCACCGGCGTTGCACTGGAGCTGGTTCCCTCCTCCACTTTTGAGGTCAAAAAAGAAAAAGAAAGCATCTCGATGATGAAGCTGGTGGGCAGTGTGACAGGGGTGAAATCTGCCTTTGCCCAGGTGCTTATCCTGTCCATCGCTCTGGAGCTTTTCGGCGTACTCTCCCCCTTCTTTATGCAGTGGGTGATGGATATGGTGCTGGTCTCCGCAGATTACTCACTACTCTCCTTGCTCGGGATCGGCTTTATCATGATTGCGTTGTTTCAGACCATGATTACAGCGCTGCGCTCATGGGTGATGAGCTGGTTCTCAAGCCAGCTCAGCGTGCAGTGGACGGTCAATGTCTGTCACCATATGTTAAAGCTGCCACTTGAATGGTTCGAATCCCGTCACGTTGGTGACATTCTGTCCCGCTATGGCTCGCTGAACACCATCCAAAGTACGCTGACCAGCCGCTTCATTAGTACTGTGCTGGATGGGGTAATGTCGATCGTGACAGTAGTGATGCTGTTTATCTATAACGCTAAGCTTGCCTGGCTGGTAATTGGCCTTTTTGTCGCCTATGCACTGTTACGCTTCATGGCTTATGATCCTGTTCGCCGCGCCAACGAAGAGCAAATCATCAGTTCAGCCCGCACGCAATCTTCATTACTGGAAACGCTTCGCGGTATCCAGGCGGTAAAAACCAATAACAAGCAGGTGCCTCGTCTCTCCGCCTACATGAATTTCCTGGTGGATACGACCAACAAAGGCATTGTGATTCAGAAGCTTAACATTTTGTTTGGTTCCGCCCAGGGATTGCTCACTTCTGTAGGCAGGGTCGTACTGGTCTGGCTGGCTGCGCTGCAAGTACTGGATGGCAACTTCTCTGCAGGTATGCTTACCGCCTTTATTAGCTTCTCCGATCAGTTTATGAGCCGCGGTGCAGGTCTGATCAACGCCGTAATCGACTTCAGAATGCTGCGTATGCATGGTGAACGACTGGCCGATATCGTGTTGTCAGAAACTGAAGTCAGCTCAGAAGCCAGTCCGGTACTGGTGAGTAAAGATACGCATGATGAGACAGAAACGCCGCAGGATATCAAACTAACGGATATCCGCTTCCGCTATGCACCTACCGAACCCTGGGTAGTAAATGGTGCCAGTCTGGAAATTAAGGCTGGCGAAAGCGTTGCGATTGTCGGCCCTTCAGGTCAGGGAAAGACCACCATGGCCAAAATCATTCTGGGTCTGCTGCACCCGGAAGGTGGAACAATCACCGTGGGCGGAATGGACATTACCCAGACAGGACTTGAACACCATCGTAACCGCATCGGCTGTGTTATGCAGGATGACATCCTGTTCTCAGGCTCGATCAGTGAAAATATTAGCTTCTTTGATAATAATCCTGACCACGCAAAAATTACCCGTGTAGCACGCCTGGCGCAAATTCACGGCGATATCATGAAAATGCCGATGAACTATCAAAGCCTTGTCGGTGATATGGGATCGTTTCTCTCTGGCGGGCAGCTGCAGCGTATTCTGCTAGCTCGCGCCCTCTACCGCGAACCAAAAATACTGGTACTGGACGAAGCAACCAGTCATCTGGATATCTATAACGAAGCACAGATCAACAATGCAATAAAGCAAATGAAAATCACCCGAATCATGATTGCACATCGCCCGGAAACCATAAGAAGTGCAGATAAAATCGTCCTGTTAAATAACTGTACACTCAGTGAAGTTACCGCAGAGCAGTTATTTGGCCAGACAGAAAAAACTAAAGAAATGGAGATTACACATGGATAAAAATATTTGTCGGTTTAGCGAAGGTATGATTACTTTACCGGAAGGCTACTGCGAGCGAACCCTGAACACGCTGGCGGATCCCCGTTCAGCGATGCCACCCGTCACTATTTCTCGTGATAAACTGGCCAATCACAACAATCCAGAAGAATATATCAGCAGCCAGCTTGCTATTCTGCAGAGACAAATGAAAGACTGGCAACAGCAGGCAAATCAACCCGTGGTGTTGGGCAATAATCTGAGCACAGGCATCATGATTACTTATGATTTTCTGCGCCCGGATAATATCCGGCTTTATCAAAAGCAGGCGATTTTCACCTTAAACCTGGAGGATGTATTAATTTTCTCTTTGTCAAAGGCTGCCCCCCTGACCGATGAAGAAATTCAGCTGTTTAATAATATCCTGAAGAGTTTCCAGAGCTGGCCCTGATACTTTTCCTCAGCAAAGCCTGACGACATAACGTTAAAAGAAAAACCGGGCAGGATAAACCCTTCCCGGTTTCATGCATTCTGAACACCGCTAAATTAGCCGTTTACAGAGCTTAGTAACGCTGGCAGGTATAGAGATAGGAGATCGGCCCACCGATAATATAGGTATTTTTATCAATCTTATCGACATCCAACTGCAGATGCGTTGGATCCAGCGTGATCTCTGCTAACAACTTATTAAAGATGACATCAGGGGTAGTATCAGTATTCGAAGTGACAACTTTGCTGATCTGATACTGGTAAGTATCATCGGAAATTTTAGCGCCATTGATTAATGCAACCCTTCTGTTAAGAATAGTAACACCGTCATTGCTCGTTGCCTGCCCATTCAGCAACAGATAGCCTGAATCCTTTTGATCAAAACGTAAATCCTGGGCAACAGCGAACTCAATTCGTTTATCGTCATTACGACTGAGATCGTAACGGCTAAATGCTGAGCAGCGAAAAGGAAAATCTTTGGCCTGATGTGTTAAGTAATAAACCCCTGCAAAAGTCACCATTAATAGCGCAGCCAGCATGAAGATAATATTAATACCAATGCTCCGCTTCATCCCATTCTCCAGTCAAGATAATAAAAATTGTCGCATGAGATGATATGACCATCGCTATTAATTTTACACGATGAAAGAATTGTTCTTCCGAAATTCTTAGTAGTAAAAGAGGTGTTTTTATCAAAAATAATCCGGTGACCCGCATCGCAGGTTTGATTATTTTCCCTTAGAATTTGCACTATTTGCTTACCCAATGCCTGTCGTTCAACCTCATCCAGACCCTGCAATAATACTGCTTCGCAGCCACCTTCAAGTTTTATTGGACTCATTGGAATAATTTGCTCGTCAGGACGCGATACCGTGAAATACCAGAGCACCATGCCCAGCACTATCAGAGCAACAGAAGCAAACCAGTATCGCCGGGTGACGTTAACGGACGTAGCTGGCAGCTGATTACCGGGCGGAGTGGCAGGCAGGACAACGTTTTCAGCAGACCCTTCAGTTATACTTCCTTCCGATATGTCATCAGTTAAAACTTCCGTCACCCCCATGACCGGGGCTGATTGACGTTCAATTTTAATATCGGTATTCAGGCGTATACCAATTTTCGGGATGGTGATAATCAGATTTTCACAGCCATAAGCCGCGAGTGCCCTGCGCACAATACTCAGATATTGATTCAGATTACTATTCGATCCACGCAGGCCATATTTATCCCAGACCTCGGTCAGCAACGTATCACGCGCCAGTATTTCTCCCCCGGAATTCAGTAACTGCTCAAAAAGCCGACCTGAAGAAATACTGAGGCTCAGCGACTCCTGAGTGGGAATGTGGCTAAGCGTGCAGTCATCAGAATTGTAAGAAACCTGATCATCGATTATGTAAATCATTAAGAAATCACTGAATTTCCGCTCATTTATCGACAGTATAATTCAGCTTATATGAAGAAGCACTACAGACGCGTTAATCAGGCGATTAAGGAAATTTTTACAGATTAGCCAGCAAAACAGGCCGGGCAGAGTGCGTCACTGCCCGGCAGCTGGCTAATAATTTAAGAAACGACGAAGAATCATAAAGTTAGCGGCAATTTTTATGGCTGATTAGCGGCAGCAAACTCCGCATAATTACTTTGTGTAATGGTTTTATAGGGGATCCAGTTCAGTGATTCGACTTTCTGTTTATCCAGTAACGCTTTCACGACTTTCACAGCGCCCGTCGCCTGCCCTCTCGCATCCTGGAAAATAGTCAGCGTCATCTTTCCATTTTTGACGAACTGCTGGCCATCTGGCGTGCCATCGATCCCGGCAACCAGAATGTGGCTGTTTTTCGCCTGATTCAGCGCCATAATCGCCCCGATAGCCATTTCATCATTATTGGCGGCGATTGCATCGATTGGTCGCTGATTAAGCAGCCAGCCCGAAACTACGTCTACCGCTTCATTACGCTGCCAGCGTGCAGTCTGTTTTTCGATTACCGCCATTTGCTTATATTTAGCGATCACCGCTTCAACAGCACGCGTCCGTTCCCGCGCTTCTTCATTTGATAATGCGCCCATTAAAATGGCGACATTGCCCCGATAGTTCATCTGTTTTGCCAGCGCTTCCATCTGCATCTCACCCCCCAGGGCAGAGTCAGAACCGACATAGGCCATACTGGACGGTAATTTCACTTCCGGTTTACGGTTAACAAACACCAGCGGAATGCCCGCCGCTTCTGCCGCTTTCACCATCGGCAGTACGCCCTGTGTATCGACCGGGTTGAGAATAATGGCATCCACGCCCTGATTGATAAAATCTTCAACCTGCTGTACCTGAAGAGCTACATCCCCTTTGGCATCGACGAACTGCCCATCCATTTTCAGCGCTTTTATCTCACCCACCATCTGCGTCCGCAGAATCGATACGAAGTTAAGATCGAAATTAGCCAGTGCGACACCGATTTTAGGTGTTTTAGCCCAGGCGGTAACGCTGATCATCAGGCTGAGCAGCAGTGCTAACATTTTGGTTTTCATCGCGTAATCCTGTAGGGTTTATTATTGATAGAACCGCCGGGCAACAGGCAAATACCCGGCGGCAGAGCTCACAACGTAAAGTGATCGCGGAACTGTGCCAGGGCTGTTTCGCTGTCGCCTTCGGCCCAGCCCTCCAGCGCAACGACGCCGCAATAGCCGACCTGCTCCAGCGCACGGGCAATGGCGCGATAGTTAATTTCCCCGGTGCCAGGCTGCATGCGCCCCGGCACATCAGCCACCTGGATTTCACCGATAGCGGGGCCGCAGCGTCGTATCAGCTCTATCAGGTTGCCCTCTCCAATCTGGGCGTGATAGAGGTCCAGATTCATCTTCAGTGCCGGGCTGTTGACCGCTTCGACCAGCGCCAGCGTATCGGCAGCCCGTGCGAACGGCGTACCCGGATGATCAACCGCCAGATTCAGGTTTTCGAGAGTAAATACCCGCCCGGCCTGCTCGCCGAGCGCAGCGACATGCCGCAGGGTGTCGGCCGCTTTAAGCCACATCTCACCAGTGACCACCTCAACCGGACGAACCGCCTGGCCGTGAGCATCCAGCCCGGTGCCATGCAGATTCAGGCTCGGGCAGTTCAGACGATCTGCAATCGCCAGTGAGGTTTCTGCGCTATGCAGCAACTCTGCAATCTCATCATCATCAGTCAGGTTACCGTTGAGGTAGCCGGTCATGGAGGTAAAACGCGCACCTGTCGCCACCAACGCGTCGATATCTTTGTTGGCCCAGTTCCAGATCTCCACGCCAAATCCCAGCGCATGAATCCGCTCAACACGCGCGATAAAAGGCAGTTCGAGAAACACCATCTCCGCACAGACTGAAAGCTGATAACCGGCCATTAGCGTTCTCCCAACAGAATGGGTTTGCGTTGCTGCACCGATTCAATACAGGCCAGCGCAATTTCCAGCGCGTTACGCGCATCAGTGCCAGTAGCGCGCGGCGTGTCACCGTGCAGAATCGCGCGGGCGAATTCTGCCATTTCAGCAACATAGGCCTCACGCAGCAGATCGGTATCCATTCGAGACGTTGCGATGGCAATACCCTCGGCGTGATAGCGCACACAGTTGTCCTGATTGATGTTGCCCGCCTGCAGCATACCTTTACTGCCAAAGACCTCACCGCGAACGTCATAACCGTAAACTGCCTGGAAGTTGGCTTCCGCAGTGGCAATGGCACCGTTATCAAAGCGGATGGTCACCACCGCGGTATCAAGTAATCCCTTATCTTTAAAATCGGGACGCACCAGCGCATCAGCCAGCGCATAGACCTCAACCGGCCGGGAACCCGGATTGAAGTGCAGCAGGGTGTCGAAGTCATGGATTAAGGTTTCAAGGAAGATGGTCCACAGCGGGATCGGGGCCGGATCGCGCAGGCCAGGGTCGCGTGTCACCGAACGGCTTAGCTGGGTGGTGCCATTGGTGCCTGCTCTGACAGCTTCAATAGCTGCGGCGAAGCCTGCATTGAATCGACGATTGAAGCCGACCTGCAACACAACGCCCGCATCCTGTGCGGAGGCAATAGCCCGATCTGCCTCATCCAGCGTTACCGCCATCGGTTTTTCGCAGAACACGTGCTTGCCAGCCCGGGCTGCAGCGATCACCAGTTCGGCGTGAGTGCGAGCCGGCGTAGCAATAGCAACGGCATCGATTTCGCTGTCATTGAGTAACGCCTGGATATCGGTATAGGCTTTCTCCACCCCCAGCCGGTCTGCCAGTTTCTGCGCTGCGCCGGGTTGCAGGTCGGCGACCGCTGTCAGCCGTGCCCCAGGCACCCGCAGCGCCAGATTCTCTGCATGAAAACTGCCCATGCGGCCAGCACCGATCAATCCCACTCGTACTGTTTTAAGGTTCATAACTGCTCCTGTTTTTTGTTGTCAGCCCAGTCAGGCTGAATAGGGTGTCCGGATGTCGCCTGCGCTTTGGCGGCAAAACGACGGGATTTTGAAAGCATCAGCGGCTCGATGTGCTCCAGTGAGATGCCTCGGGTTTCGGGCAGAAAACGTTTTACAAACCAGAAGGCCACCAGGCAGCCAGCGGCGCAGAGCATCAGTGGAAAAGCACCATGGAAGTGATCCATCAGCAAACGGCTACGGTTCATCATCGGGAAAGTCTGAGTAACGATGAAATTGGCGAGATACATCGAAGAAAAGGCGTAGCCCATCGCGACGGCACGAATCCGGTTGGGAAATATTTCAGAGATCAGTAGCCAGGCACCCAGACTCCATGACATACCAAAAATCAGTACGAACGCCACCAGGCCCACAACCGGCAGCAGGCCACCGATCTGCGCTATAAAGGCCCAGGCGGTAATCACCAGGCTGACAGCGCAACCCAGCGCTCCCCAGCGCAGCAGACGCGTCCGTCCCCAGCGATCCACTGCGTTCAGACAAAACGCTACTCCGACCAGCAGCGCCAGTCCGAGGAAAATGCTGTGATAGAGGGAGGTCTGTGTATCCGGTGAGATGTTCTGCAGCAGCGACGGTGCGTAATACAGCAGGATGTTGATGCCCGAAACCTGCTGCAGAATCGCAATCGCGCAGCCGATCAGCAGGATGTAACGCATTCTGGCGTCGCGGAGCAGACGGGTTCCCTGCTGACGGGTAACAGAATCCGCGTCCGGCGCACTGATTTCTGCCAGCAAACGCCGCGCATGTTCAGGCGTCGAAAGCCGGGTCAGCACTGCCAGCGCGCGTTCACGCTTGCCGTTTAACGCCAGCCAGCGTGGTGATTCCGGCATAAAGGGCACCAGTGCCAGAAACAGCAGGCAAGGCACCACACCCGACGCCAGCATCCAGCGCCAGCCTTCACTGACTATCCAGGCATGGGGCATACCGCGTGCAATCAGGTAGTTCACCACATAGACCGTGACCTGACCGCCAACCATCAGCATCTGCTGCAGCCCAAGCATGCGCCCTCGCCAGTCCTTAGGTGAGACCTCTGCGATATAGAGCGGCGTAATTGCCGACGCCATCCCGACCGCCAGGCCACCCACCAATCGGTAAATCACAAACCCGGTTAGTGAATCTGCCAGCGCAGAACCCACCGCAGACACGGCAAACAACAGCGCGGTGATCACCAGTGTAGGTTTACGCCCGATCCGATCTGAGATCGCGCCGACACAGCCAGCGCCGATGATACAGCCGAGGATGACATTTGAAACAGCCCATCCACTTTGCCACGGCGTTAGCGCAAGGTGTTCCGTTAATGGCTCAATAACGCCGGAAATCACTGAGGCGTCATAACCGAGGATCACCCCGCTCAATGAGGCGATGGAACAGATGAACAGCAACAACTTCAGATTATGTTTACGCATAACACCTTAACTTTCCCATTGTTTTTGACAGGTGAGAGTTAGTGTCAGCGTTGCAAAGTGGATGCCAGTTTTAAAGCGGGCTTTTATGTGAACGCGCTCGCAGATGGCACATCAGAATTGAAAATAAAATTTACATGTCAACTTAACATGTCATTAAAATGGACATTCCATCGACCACGGGAGAGTGAAATGCAATCTCTGCATGATTTGCTGCCTAATAAAGAAGAGAGCGATGCCATATTCAGCCTGCCGGAAGGCGGTGATGCGGCACAGTGGGAAGCTCGGTTTGCCCGGGGCTGGCAGGCATTTAGCCAGGGTGAACAGCCGCGCTGGATCCGCCGCAGTATTTTGCAGTCATGGAACCGCTCGCACGAACATGGCATCGATCCGGTATCTTTTGAGTACAGTGCCTCCGATCCAACGGAGCTGGCCGCCGTTCTGCGTCATAACAGTGAGCTGATTACTGTGGCGCATAGCGTGATGGAGAACCTGCTGGCTTACAATCCCGATGGTCATATCAATCTCACAGATGCGCAAGGCATCGTACTGAGTTTTTGCGGCAGCGACCTGACCCCGGTCGGCAGCATCCTGCGTGAGGAGGTACTCGGCACCAACTGCACCGCGCGCTGCCTGCGCGAGCAGCGGCTGGTCTATGTACTCAGCGGAGAAAACTGGAAAATCGCGCTGCGTGAACGTAACCGGCAGTGCGCCGCAGCTCCTATCCGTGATGCCAGCGGTCGTATGACCGGCGTACTGACGCTGACCGCCACGCCTGACAATTTCAGTGCCCATACGCTGGGCACCGTGCAGGCTGCCGCAGAGGCAATTGGCCAGCAACTCACCTTACGCCGTCTGCTGGCCGAGCAGCAGTCGATACTGGAGACCCTGAATGAGGGCGTTGTGGTCTGCGACCGCGACGGACGCATCAAAACCCTGAATCGCTACGCTCGTCAGATCTTTGCCGGTATTGATACCGACAACGCCCTAATCGATCAGGTGCTTCAGCCCCAGTCCGGTTCATTGCTCACACTACCCTGCTGTAATGACCGCGAGATGGTGTTCCGCCCCGATGGCAGACCCAGTGTTTCATGCCTGGTCTCGCTGATGCCGGCACCGGATGGCGGTCGCATCCTGTCGCTGCGGGAAAATCAGCGCATCCGTGCCATTACCCGTCGTGTGCTTGGCGTCAGCGCCAGCTATACCTTTGAGATGATTCGTGGTCAGGCACCCACGCTGCAGAAGGCTCTTCAGGATGCCCGCGCCAGCAGTCGCAGTGACAGTACCGTTCTGCTGACCGGTGAAAGCGGAACCGGTAAAGAGCTGTTTGCTCAGGCGATCCACAATGCCAGCAGCCGGGCGCATGAGTCCTTTGTCGCGGTTAACTGCGGCGCACTGCCGCGTGACCTGGTGCAGAGTGAGCTATTCGGCTACGTCGATGGCGCGTTCACCGGCTCACGGCGCGGCGGTTCGGCAGGTAAATTTGAGCTGGCCGACGGTGGCACGCTGTTTCTGGATGAAATTGGCGAGATGCCACTGGAGGCACAGACCAGCCTGCTGCGCGTGCTGCAGGAGAGTGAGGTGCTGCGCATCGGAGCGGCGCATCCGCTGAAAGTGGATGTCCGCATCGTGGCGGCAACCCATTGCGATCTGCTCAGTGCAGTGGAACAGGGTGCTTTCCGCCGTGACCTGTTCTATCGCCTCAATGTTATCTCCCTGACCATCCCTGCCCTGCGTGAACGCCAGAGCGACATTCCTGATCTGGTGAATACCTTCATTCACGCCCTGTGTCAGCGGCTGAATAAAACGCCTCCGCAGGTGAGCATTGAAGCAATGAACGCCCTGCAGGCATGGCACTGGCCCGGCAACGTGCGCGAGCTGGAAAATCTGGTCGAGCGGATCGTTAATCTTTGCCAGAGCAGCATCATCGACCTTGCCGATTTGCCGCCAGCGATGGTGACGCGCGCAGCCGAAAACAGACCAGCGGCCAGCAGCCTGTTGCAGGATAATGAACGAGCCTGCATCCTGCAGACCCTTCGCGCGCAGGGGGGTAATCTGCGGCAGTCCGCTAAGCTGCTGGGCATTTCTCGCACGGCGCTCTATAACAAGCTCAATCACTGGAATATCTCTATAGATACGCTGCGCCAATAACCGGCTGGTGGCACTCAGCAACACCAGCATACATTCAGCCCGTTCAAAATATGGCTTTTGATCGCAACAGGGCCTAAAATGTGACCACCCTTAACAGTGGTCACTGAATTTTTTCACCCACCTTTGATCTGCCAGGTTCTGACAATGACTCAATCCGTAACGGAAAATGGCACACGCGGCCCGGCCGGGCACAATGTGCGTGACCAGATTGTCGATGCTGCCATGCAGCACTTCGCGCATTATGGTTACGAAAAAACCACCGTCTCCGATCTCGCCCGTGCTATCGGCTTTTCCAAAGCGTATATCTACAAATTTTTTGAATCAAAACAGGCGATTGGCGAAGTGATCTGCTCCACCCGGCTGGCGATGATTATGCAGCACGTCGAAGTCGCTATCGCCGATGCGCCTGGAGCATCGGAACAACTGCGGCGACTGTTCCGCACGCTTTCCGTCACCGGCACTGAACTCTTTTTTCACGAACGTAAACTCTATGATATTGCTGCCGTCGCGTCGCGTGACCGCTGGCCGTCGGCGATGGCGCATGAAGAACGACTGCTCAGCCTGATTCAGCAGATCCTGCGCCGAGGGCGTGAAGCAGGTGAGTTTGAGCGTAAAACCCCGGCTGACGAAGCGGCGGAGGCAATCTATCGGGTGATCAAACCCTACGCCAGTCCGGTACTGCTGCAGTACAGCCTTGATGACGCTGAAGAAGCCTCTGCACAACTGGCAGCGCTGGTGTTACGTAGCCTTGCGCCCTGAACAATGCGCATGAAGTGACTATTGACTTATTTAGTCACAAGAGCAACGATAGCACTCTGTCTGGTTATCGCTCAGGATTCTGATGCTGCTAAGCTTATCTCTCTCTGCTCTATTCCATCCCTGCGTTCGTCCATCGCACCATTCTACGCAGGGTCTCACCTTCCGCGCTCAAGGCGTGTATCCATTGTCTGCGGCAGCATTTCAATCACTGTCCGGACTCTCTACGGGAGTAATCCAATGAGTCACTTAGCCTCATCACAACGCATTGTCATTACCGGCGCGGGCATCGTTTCGCCACTGGGTTGTGGCGTTGAAACCGTCTGGCGGCGATTAACGGCTGGAGAATCAGGTATACGTACCCTTCCCGATACGCTTACTGCTGGCACCGGTATTTCAGTAGGTGGCAGCGTGCCGGGCATCGATGAAGATCCGCTGGCAGGTTACGACCCCGAAGCGTTCATTGCGCCGAAAGTGCGTAAAAAGATGTCGCGCTTTATAGAATTCGCGCTGCTGGCAGCAGAAGAAGCGCTGAATCAGGCAGCCTGGCATCCTGAAGATGAGGCGACGCGTGAACGTACCGCGACGATTATTGCTTCAGGCGTCGGCGGCTTTGGTGCCATTGCCGACGCGGTGCGCACCACCGATGCACGCGGCCCGCGCAGGCTCTCACCCTTTACAGCACCTTCGTTTCTGGCCAACATGGCCGCGGGTCATGTCTCGATCAAACACGGCTTCACCGGCCCGCTGGGTGCGCCCGTTACCGCCTGTGCGGCGGGAGTTCAGGCAATTGGTGATGCAGCCAGGTTGATCAGAAGCGGTGAAGCGGACATTGCTATTTGTGGCGGCACAGAAGCGGCGCTTGATCGCGTCACGCTGGGCTGTTTCGCGGCTGCACGTGCGCTATGTGTGGGCTATGAAGATCAGCCGCACCATGCCTCACGTCCGTTTGATCGTGACAGAAACGGCTTTGTGATGGCCGAAGGTGCAGGCCTGCTGGTGATTGAGTCACTGGCCCATGCCGAAGCACGCGGCGCGACACCGCTGGCGGAGATTGTCGGCTATGGCACCAGCGCCGATGCATACCATTTAACCGCGGGTCCGGAGGATGGCAGCGGGGCTGCACGGGCGATGAGAACCGCCCTGCGTCAGGCGGGCATTAGCCCGGAAGACGTGCAGCATATCAACGCACACGCAACCTCAACTCAGGTTGGCGATCACGGTGAGCTGGCGGCTATTCGTGCAGTGTTTGGCGATGATTCGCAGGTCGCGATCGCCTCAACGAAATCCGCCACCGGCCATCTGCTGGGTGCGGCAGGCGGCGTTGAGGCGATATTCACCCTGATGGCGCTGCGGCAGCAGCTTATTCCGCCGACGCTGAACCTCCATCATCCCGATGAAGCCGCAGGCAATCTGGACCTGGTGGCGCTCAATGCACGTCCCACGGCGCTGACTTATGCCATGTCGAACGGTTTTGGTTTTGGCGGCGTCAACGCCAGTCTCCTGTTGCGTAAGTGGCAATGACTGCAGTGTGACGATTAAGCCCGCGCTGCCAGACACCCTCTTAGCGCGGGTAATACATCGGACGTCCTGAAAAATCATGCACAGCTGTTCCCTGTGTGCCGGGGTTTATCAAAACACCCTCTGTACAACACTCGCTTTATAAATCTGTACCTTTCCTGACAAAATTGCCTCCGCCAGCCCTCCTGCCCTTTTTCTTTCAGCACTACAATTAATCGGATGAAAACAACCTCAGAGAACGTTAATGAAGATTGCAGCTTTCGATATTGGTGGTACCTCTTTAAAAATGGGCGTGATTGATGAGCAGGGAAATATTCTGACCAGTGAGAGTGCTGATATTTCCCATAATTCACGCGACAAAATACTTGATGAGATCCTGGCCTGGCTGGAGAAAAATCCCGGCTGTGCTGGCATCGCCGTCAGCACGCCCGGTTATATTGATGCAGAAGCTGGATATATCGCCATGGGTGGCACCATTCGGGACTTCGACCAGTTTCATCTGAGCCAGTGGCTGACGGAAAAAACCTCACTGCCTGCCACGGTCGAAAATGACGCCCACTGCGCCTTACTGGCTGAACAGTGGCTGGGCAAAGCAAAAAAACTCAGTGATTTTCTGATGTTAACTATCGGCACAGGATTAGGCGGAGCGGCCTTCTGCAACGGCGCGCTGATCCGGGGCGGTCGTAACCGCGCGGGCGAGTTTGGCTGTCTGCTGACTTCGCGCCCCACCAGCAGCAATATTGAACGCCATACCATGAGCCAGAGTTGTACCATGACGGCGCTTCGGGAGAATTACAGCCAGCTCATCGAAAAATCTTCCGACGACGTCACGGGTAAAGATGTCTTTGACGCATACGATCGCAAAGAAGAAGCCGCGCAGCAGGTGGTGAATAAATTCTACCAGGATCTTGCAGCCTGCTTATATAACCTCTTCAGCGTGTTCGATCCGCAGATGATATTTATCGGTGGTGGAATTACCGAGCGGGAACCGTTCCTCGAGGAACTGGCAGAGCAACTGGCAAAATATGATCTTGATATCCGCATTGATACCGCGACCTACGGCAACGACTCCGGCATGTTGGGCGCAACCTGGAATTTCCTGCAGCGTCAGCCAGACAAATAATGGCTTGTAGTTCAGGACGTATGCAGGTTACACCTTTCTGATAATTATGATGATTTATCTGGTGCGGTATTCAAAACGATAACCCGGTCATGACCGGGTTTACTCTTGTTTATATTAGTGTCGTATTTGCGCCAGATCGTCTGACGTCAGGCCGGTCATTTCTATGACAGTTTTACGATCAAGGCCGTTTTGTAGCATAGTGCGCGCAATTTTCAGGGTAGCTTCACGCTGTCCTTCAGTACGACCTTTCTCAATACCACGCCGTTCACCAAGCTCGATACCTTCTGCGCGACCTTTTTCGATCCCTTTTTGTTCAAGCTGCTGTGCGATGGTCATCAGTGCGTCTCCGTGTTGTGGCACCCGCTGTGCCAGTTCGCGAACGAAAGCTTCGTAGTCAGCTGACTCACCAGCCTGCAGTAAATAGTGTATCAGCGTCATCACCTGGGGTGAAGAAAGATAATCGGCCATGAGTAGCGTGACCAGATGGTCAGTCAGGCTTGCAATGTCGCGTTGATGAATATGTTTCTGCAAAAGCGTCAGGGCGGCCATACTGCGATGAGTCATGATCTCATCATCCGGGATGACCGTAATGTCCACCAGCGGGAAGGCGCCTCTATAAAGGCTTTCCGCCACTACCGGATCATCAAATTCGTCGAACCAGCGGGTCGACCACGGATAGGGAGTGCGCTTACCGGTATAGAACAGTACAGGTATGACTAAAGGCAGCTTTTTATGGCCAGCTTCAAGGTGGCGCTGCATAGCGGCTACCGCATAACGTATCAGGCGGAATGCCATATGCCTGTCAGGGGTGGATTGGTGTTCAATCAGAACATGAATATATCCGTCACCGGTTGAGGTTCTGAGACTGTACAAAACGTCACTGAAGTATTGACGCAAATCGTCTTCAACAAATGATCCGGACTCAAGCTTCAGTGTGGTGAGATCGCAGATTTTAAGCAATTTCTCCGGAAGGTGGATTTGCATAAAATCTCTGGCAACATCCGGATGCGTAAGAAACTGTCTAAAAGTAGCATCATGAGGTGTAGCACTATTTTTATTTTTCATCAGTTCAGCCCCTGTAAATTCCATGCGCTGCTACCACAGCGAAGAGGCTATCTTAATAGATCACATTTTAATTTATAATATTTAAATCTTGCCCAATCCATATAGATTAACTACACCAATGCTCTTTTAAAAAATTTATTAGCAAGATGCATTATGACGCAATCTAAATTAACCACCTTAATCAATTTATATAGCGATAATTAAAACATCCGGATGTACCCGAAACTTCTAACGCTGACCATTAATGTCTGAACCGCTTTACGAAAAGTTAATTTTCTATTTAAGTCACGGCATAACCAGCCCGATCACGCTGTTTATACCGCTCGCTCCCTATCCCCGTCCCGGCGCATCCAACAGGCTAAGCGCCACGCCTGTCAGGGTATAGACCACGACATACAACAGAATCAGTGCCGCAAGCAAAAGGCGGTGGCTGCGCATCTCACTTTTCTTCATGGTGCCATTCAGAAGGTGTAGCTCAATGCCAGGGTGGCCGATGCGCCGTTGTGCCGTGCAACGATGGGGCTATCTGAAGCATGCTTATCCAGCCAGCTGTAGTCACCGATCACACTGGCAGCCCAGGCAGGCGTGAACTGATGGCTCCAGGTCAGGCTGGTATCGGTGCCATAAAATCCACCCGCGGCGTCGTACCGTTCAAATCCGCTGCGCGCACTTTGCTTGCTGTTAACGCCATACCAGGTATTCATATAACGCCCGTCGCCAAACAGTCCCGCCACCTGCAGTGCCACGGTATCGTCACTGGTCTGCCAGGGGATCAGGGTTACGGAAGTCCGGTACTGCACACCCTGACTATCACTTAATGGCAGCGTCGCTTTGCCCTCCAGCACCAGCCACGGCGTTACCGACCATCCCAGCGCCAGCGCGGTGTTCATCGTTGCGTCGATGTTCCCCATGCCTCTGAGCCGGTCATCCCCATCTCGCCAGGATGAATTCTGGTCAGAACGGCCCAGCCCGTAGCCCAGCGTATGTTCCAGATACAGTCCATTATCTGCCTGCAGGTCATAGCCAATGCCTTTCTGTGAGTCTAAAAAGAAGGCCCCGTCGCGTGCCTGGATCACCGGCATCAGCTGCCAGTGCTGCTTATCGGCGCCGCTATAGCGTGGTGCATTGATACCTGCAATGCCCAGCGTGACGCTTGGCGGCGGCGTAGTCTCATCAGCCATGGCAGTCGCGGCACTGAATCCCAGCGAAAAACAGACCATGTGCAGCATTATTTTTCCGGTTATCATCACGTTTCCTCATTATCACATCAGGTGCGGAGCTGAGGGGTTCAGAGCCGCGTCAATGGCCGGAGTATGCGAGGCGAGTGTCAATTAACGACCAGGGATTTATGAAGAAACAGTCAAGGTGATCCGAAAATGCAGTCAAAACGTGTACTGATTATTGAAGATGATGCTGATGCGGCGGGCGTACTTGAGGCCTACCTGAAACGTGAAAATTATGAGGTCATGATTGCCGGTGATGGGCCAGGCGGGCTGGATGCCGCCAGACGCTGGCAGCCCGATCTGATCCTGCTGGATATCATGCTGCCCGGCATGAACGGCACTGAAGTGCTGGCAGCGCTGCGACGTCGTGACGATACCCCGGTGATCATGGTAACCGCGATGGGTGATGCGCCGGACCGCATCGGCGCACTGCGCTATGGCGCGGATGACTACGTGGTCAAACCCTATCATCCGGGCGAAGTGGTGGCGCGCGTTCAGGCAGTACTGCGCCGTAGCCAGCAGAGTCAGGTACCCGCTGCAGAAACCCTGCGCTGGGCGGGTTTAGTGGTGGACCCGGTGGCGCTCACCGCAGTGGTCGATAGCGACAGTGCTTCACCGCGCCGCCTCGATCTGACACCGACCGAATTTTCCCTGTTGGTCACCCTGATGCGCGCTCCGACGCGTCCGTTTACCCGCCTGTTTCTGTTGGAGCACTGTCTGCCGGAAAGCGATGCGCTTGAGCGGGTGGTCGATACCCACGTCTATAACCTGCGTCGCAAACTGGAAGCCGCGGGCATCTCTGATGTCTTACCGGCAGTGCGCAGCGTCGGTTACCGGTTCAGACAGCCATGAAGAACGATACGCATACTTCATTGTGGCGCTGGATCTGCATCCGGGTGCTGTTTCTGGCGATTGGCAGCGTGGTGCTCATTGCCATCTGTATGTGGCTGCGCTTCGCAGTGCAAGCGTACTGGGTCTATTACCGGATGCCGCCCGCGCTGCTGGATGAGTTCACCCGGTTGCGCCACCACCCTGCCAGCGATCCGGCACGCTTTCATCAGATTATGGACCAGTGGTGGGGCATCAACTTCTCCGATCCGTCGCTGGCCTCGTCGGACTGGCTTACCGTGATCGTGCTGGTCGTGGTAACGATTCCGTTTATGGTGCTGATGGCGCTGCGTTTCGCCCGTCCGCTGTCGGCGCAGTTCAGCCAGCTGGCTACCGCGGCGCGAGCGGTTTCAAAAGGCGAATTTGGCCGATCGGCGGTAATCGTAAAAGAAGCCCCACAGGAGCTGGTGCGCTTTACCGAAGATTTTAATCAGATGACGCAGCAGCTGGCGCGTTACGAGCGTGAGCTGCGCACCTCGCATGTGGCGATGGCGCATGAGCTTCGCTCGCCACTTACGGCGGCGATGGGCCGCCTGCAGGGGATTCTGGATGGCGTCTTTCCTGCCGAACCGCAACAGCTGGCAATGATCATGAAGCAACTGACGCAGCTCAGTCGCCTGACAGACGAACTGCATCTCTTGTCGCTGGCGGATGCCGGGCAGCTTACCCTGAACCGCGAGTGGTTTAATCTCAGCGAGTTACTGCGCGAGCGCTCCGGCTGGCTTCTGCCGCAGGCAGAACAGGCGGGGATTGCCATCAGCGTGACATCACCCAACGATCTGCGGCTGTATGCCGATACCTTCCGGCTGGGCCAGGTAGTGACCATCATCTGTGAGAATGCAATGCGCTACGCTGCCGACGGTGGCGCGTTGCTGATCACGGCCAGCCAGAACGATCAGGCGATCATAATGACCTTCCGCGATTATGGTCAGGGTGTGGAGCCGGACTTCCTGCCGCAATTGTTTGACCGCTTTACCCGCGCTGACTCCTCACGCGCCCGCCACTCCGGCGGCAGCGGTCTGGGACTGTCGATTGCCAAAGCGATTGTCGAGGCGCACGGCGGGTCGCTTCACGCCACACTGCCCGCCGACGGCGGTCTGCTGATCGGGATAACGCTGCCGACGAGATAAATTGTTCTGGCTTGACCATTTCTTGATGGTTCATGGAACGTTTCTGGACACATGCCGGGTTCAATGAGCACAACTCATTAAAGGAACCCGGTTATGACAGACTTCTTATCGGATGCTGCCCGCCAGGTGTGGCGTCATCTCTTCGGTATTCACATCTTTGCGCCGATCATCTTCGTGCTGCTCGGGGTATTCATCATGACCGGTTGCCGGGACAATAGTTCTGCTCCGCCTGCCGCCCCGCTCCGCCCGGTTAAATCGGTGATTGCTCCACCGCTCAGCAGTGATGCATCGCTGGTGCTGACTGGCGAAATCCGCGCTCATGAAGAGGTCGCGCTAGCCTTCAGACTGGATGGCCGGGTGGTGAGCCGTGCGGTTGAGCTGGGCGATCGCGTCAGCGCCGGGCAATCGCTGGCAGCGCTGGAAAATGATCAGTCACGCAATCAGCTAAGCAGCGCACGGGCCGATCTCGACAGCGCACGCGCCGCCGAACGGGTCGCCGCGCTTAACCTGCATCGGATGCGGCTGCTGATGCCCGGAGGGGCCATCGCCCGCAGCCAGCTGGACAGCGCCCAGGCGGACTGGCAGAGTGCACAGTCCCGCCGTCTCAGCAGCGAAGCGGCTCTGAAAAATGCCCAGGATAACCTCAGCTGGACTCAGCTGACTGCGCCTGCAGCAGGCCGGATCACCGCCATCACGGTTCAGCCAGGTCAGGTGGTCAGCGCCGGACAAAATGTGATGACGCTGGCAGCAGGGGATGCACGCGATGCGGTGTTTGACCTGACAACGCCTGCGCTGCTGCATCCTGATGATCGGACACCGCTGAAAGTAACGCTGCTCGCCGATCCCGGCGTGCAGGCCAGTGGCACAGTGCGTGACATCAGCCCGCAGGCCGATCCACAGACCCGCACATGGCGGCTGCGCATCTCACTGAATCAGCCGCCTGAGGCGATGGCACCCGGTGCCACAGTCATTGTCACCCTTCCCGATGCGCAGCCGCCGGTCATCGCCCTGCCCGCCAGCGCCCTGACCCGCTCCGCAGACAAACCCGCGCTGCTGGTCGTTGATGCGGCGTCACGCCTGCAGCTTCGTCCGGTAGTGCTGGCCCGCTTTAACGCGCAGCAAATCTTCGTCACTGCCGGGATCAAGCCGGGAGAGCGCGTCGTCACCGCCGGAGTCAGCACCCTGCAACCTGGCGAAAAAGTGGCGCTTTCGCAGGAGGCTCCATGAAAAAAACGTCTGGCTTTAACCTCTCCGGCTGGGCGCTGGCGCATCAGCAACTGGTGATCTTTTTCATGCTGCTGGTCATGGCGGCGGGTGTGCTGAGCTATGAACATCTGTCACGCAATGAAGACCCGGCGTTTACTATCAAAACCGCCGTAATATCAGCCCAATGGCCAGGCGCTAATGTGAACACCACGGTGCAACTGCTCACTGACGTACTGGAACAGAAAGTGCAGGAGATCCCGTCGCTGGATGCGGTTGAGAGCGAAACCCGCGCCGGACAAACCGTCATCTATGTCAACCTGCGCGATGACACGCCGCCCTCTCAGGTGGCCGGCATCTGGTACCAGCTGCGTAAAAAGATGCAGGATGTTGCCCCTTCACTGCCGCAGGGCGTGCAGGGTCCGGCCGTTAACGACGAATTTGATGACACCTTCGGCACCATTTATGGCTTCACGGCGGAGGGTTTTACCGCCAGAGAGCTACGCGACCGGGTCGATAACCTGCGTCGCAATCTGGCCAGTCTGCCCGACATCGGTAAAACCAGCCTGTTAGGTGTACAGGAGCAGCAGGTGGTTATCGCCTTTTCGCCGCGCAAGCTGAACGGCATGGGGCTCGATTTACAGCAGGTCAGCGACGCCATTAAAGCTCAGAACGATGTCGTCCCGGCGGGCAGCCTGCGTACCGACCGCGAGAATATTGCGCTGCGGGTCAGCGGCACCCTGACTTCGGTTGAAAATCTGCGGGCGATTACCCTGCATATCGGTGAGCGTTTTATTCCGCTGACCGATCTGGCCACCATCAGCCTGCAACCTGCCGAACCTCCGGCGCCGACGTTTAGAGTTAACGGCGTTCCGGCTATCGGGCTGGCGATCTCCATGGCCGGCAGCGGCAACATGCTCGATTTCGGTCAGCAGCTCAGTCAGCGCATGCAGATGCTGGCCGGTCAGTTACCGCACGGTATTACTATGACCCGCGTGGCCGACCAGTCTTCCGTGGTGAAAAACGCGGTCAGCGGCTTTGTCCGGATACTGGGCGAAGCAGTCGTCATCGTGTTAGCCGTCTCCTTTGTCTCGCTGGGACTGCGTGCCGGTCTGGTCGTTGCGGCGGCGATCCCGCTGGTACTGGCAATGACCTTTACCGGCATGTTAATGGCAGGCATCGGACTCCAGCGCATCTCGCTTGGCGCGCTAATCATCGCGCTGGGGCTGCTGGTGGATGATGCCATGATCACCGTCGAGGCAATGGTGGCGCGACTGGAAGCGGGCGACAGCAAATGGCAGGCCGCCACCTATGCGTTTAAAACCACCGCCTTTCCGATGCTGACCGGTACGCTGGTAATGATCGCCGGGTTCATTCCGGTCGGGTTCGCCGCCTCCAGTGCCGGAGAGTATTGCTACTCATTGTTTGTGGTGATTACCCTGGCGCTGCTCTGCTCGTGGGTCGTCGCGGTCATCTTCTCTCCGCTCACCGGCTGCTGGCTGCTGTCGGCCAGGCACATCAAGGCCGATAAGCCGCCGGGCGTGCTGACGCGCAGCTATCACCGGCTGCTGGAGGTGATTCTGCGTCACCGGCTGGTGACGATTGGCACAGCGATGGCGGTGCTGCTGGTCAGCCTTTACGCCACCACTTTTATGCAGGGTGAGTTTTTCCCTGCATCGGATCGCCCCGAGCTGCTGGTCAGCCTGACGCTTCCCGCCAGTGCAGCCCAGGCTGAAACCACCCGCCGTACCGCACAGCTGGAACAGATGCTGCGCAACGATCGGGATGTGGCGAACTACACCAGCTACGTTGGCTCGGGCGCAATACGCTTTTATCTGCCGATGGATGTGCTGCTGGATAATGAAAACATCGCGCAGCTGGTGGTGGTGGCGAAAGATCTGGCGGCACGCGATCGGCTGCGCAGCAGGCTGGAGCAGAAGCTGGCGGTGGATTTCAGTGATATCACTACCCGGGTATCGCCGCTGGAGCTGGGTCCACCGGTCGGCTGGCCGCTGAAATATCGCATCACCGGCCCGGATAATGCCAGGGTGCGGCAGGCGGCCGATCGGCTGGCGGCACTGATCGCCCGCTCACCGCTGACTCGCGAGGTCAATCTTACCGCCGGAGAGCCAGAACGGGTCATGACGCTGGCGGTGAACCAGACTGCAGCCCGCGCAGCCGGACTCTCTTCCGAAACGATAGCCACCGCACTGAATACTCTGATGTCCGGCAGCGTGGTGACCACCCTGCGCGATCGTAACCGCCTGATCGACGTCGTGCTGCGCAGCAATGACCCGGAGCGGCAGGACACTGACACACTGGCAGGATTAATGATCACCAATGCCAGCGGACAGAAAATCCCACTGCGACAGGTAGCAACGCTGAACTGGGGAGTGGATGACCCGGTGATATGGCGACGTCAGCGGCTGGCTTACATCACCGTACAGACCGATATTGCGCCCGGTCAGCGGGCTGAACAGGTCTCGCAGCAGCTCGCACCAGCCGTCGCCGCCCTGCGCGCCTCGCTGCCGGCCGGATACGGTATTGAAGAAGGTGGCGTGGCAGCCGAATCGGATAAAGGCAACGGTTCAGTGTTTGCTCTGCTGCCGGTGACGATCTGCGTCATGCTGGTCTTGCTGATGATTCAGCTGCAACGTTTCTCCGGCATGCTGCTGGCACTGAGCATGGCACCGTTTGGCCTGCCCGGCATCGTATCCGCGATGCTGCCGGCTGGCACACCGCTGGGGTTCGTGGCGCTGCTGGGGATTATTGCCCTGGCGGGGATCATCATCCGCAACGCGGTGATCATGATCAGTGAAGTCGATGCGAATAGCCGGGCCGGCCTGACCGCGGGTGAGGCAATCCGGCAGGCTGCCCATCACCGTGCGCGTCCCATTCTGCTGACCGCCTGTGCGGCAATACTCGGCATGATCCCCATCGCCAATCAGGTTTTCTGGGGGCCAATGGCACTGGCGATTATTGGCGGTCTGGTCAGCGGTACGCTGGTGACGCTCACGGTGCTGCCCGCCGCGTTAAGTCTGTTGATGCAGCGCGGTTCACGTTAAAACAACATCCGGCGATCCCGTGCTGAGCACGGCGGGATCGCCGGAAAGGATCAGTTCATCACCTCGACCAGAATCAGCGGGCACTTTCTGACTTTGCAGGCCTGACTGTAGGCCAGCGAGCAGACCGAGCAGAGATCGCGCACGTCAGACTGGTACTCATACTCCATGAAATAGCGGAACTGGCCGCCCGCCGAATCTGTTCTCCAGAATCGCTGCGGCTCCAGAATTTCATCCAGTTGCCTGAATGTCAGGGCTGACGGGTTGTGAAACCCGACTCTTACGCGGTATGTAGTCATGCACCGATTATTGGCATCCCGGTCCCTGGCCGCCAGTTGGTTATTGTTTTCAGTTCAATAGCTGGCGCTTATCAACCCGCTTCGCCTGGTGCGGCAGGCTGTTCTGCCAGCAGCGCCAGCAGGTGCAGTACTGCTTTTGACGGGTGAAGCCGACGCCAGGCAAAGGCAACATCCGTAAATAGCGTGTTGTTTTCGATATCGCAGAAGCTGACCCCGGGGTTATCGACGCAGCGCATCGACTCCGGCACCAGCGCAATCCCGCAGCCCGCCGCCACCATGCCCAGCGACGTAGTGATCTGCGGAGCCTGCTGAAAAGTGTGGCGCGAAAAGCCCGCCCGCAGACAGGCAGTGACAATCAACTCATACAGGCTGGGCGAGACGTCGCGCGGGAAGATCACCAGGGTTTCTCCCGCCAGCGCGGATAGTGCCACGGTGGGTGTGCCGCTGAGGGGATGGCAGCGCGGCAGCGCAATCAGCATCTTTTCGGTGGAGATGACACGCAGATTAAACGCCTTGCTGCTTTCACACGGCAGCCGGATAAAAGCGGCATCCAGTAATCCTTCCTGTAAATCCTGCATCAGCAAAGACATATTCTCTTCGCGGGTCAGCAGCTCCATCGCCGGATAACGTTCTTTAAACTGGCGGATCAGTGTGAAGATGCGTGGATTAAACGCCACCGAGCTGGCAAAGCCCAGCGACAGCTGACCACTGATCCCCCGCGCAATACCGCGTGCGTTCTCCAGCGCCTGATCGGCCAGTTGCACAATCTGCCGGGCATCCGCCAGAAACGCTTCGCCCGCTTCGGTGAGTTCCACTCCGCGCGTCAGGCGCTTCAGCAACGGTGTGCCAATTTCCTGCTCCAGCCGCAGTATCTGCTGACTCAGCGGCGGCTGCGATATGCCCAGTATCTCGGCGGCACGAGTGAAGTGAAGCGTCTCGGCTACGGCAACAAAATAACGCAGATGGCGAAGTTCCATATCAAAAACGTCTCAAAGTTAACAGGTTTCGCTATTGGACCCACCGACTGAATCGGTTCACCATTAGGTTAACACGGCTTAACGGTTAATCGATGAGGCATCAAATGAGCAATTGTGTAACTGATTGTTCCTGTGAGGATCAACTAAAACATACTGTCCTGACGCTTTCACAGGATGCACCAGAAAGCGTTATCTATCAGACCTCTTTAATGAGTGCGCTGCTGAGCGGCGTTTACGACGGCAATGTCCGTATTGCCGACCTGCTGCGTAAAGGGGATTTCGGCCTGGGTACCTTTAACCGGCTGGATGGCGAAATGATCGCGTTTGATAGCAAGGTCTATCAGCTGCACGCCGACGGCAGCGCGCACCCGGCCGATCCGGCGCAGAAAACTCCGTTCGCCGTGATGACCTTTTTTAAACCGCAGCATCTGTATGAATTTGACCGGCCGATGTCGCGTGAGGCGATCCATCAGGTGATCGACAACGAAATCACCTCCGATAACCAGTTCTGCGCGCTGCGCATCAGCGGTCGTTTCAGTCGCGTCGAGACCCGCACCGTGCCATGCCAGTGTCGTCCCTATCGCTCAATGCCGGAAGTGCTGGGCGATCAGCCGACCTTTGCCTTCAGCCAGCGCGCGGGCGAACTGATCGGATTCCGTACGCCGCAATATATGCAGGGCATTAACGTTGCGGGCTATCACGAACATTTTATTACCGACGACCGCGAAGGCGGCGGCCACATTCTCGATTATGCGCTGGAACAGGGCACCCTGACCTTTGGTGCCATCAGCAAGCTGGTCGTGGATTTGCCGCAGGATAGCGATTTTCTCAATGCCGACCTGAACCCCGCCAATCTTGACGCCGCGATTCGTGCGGTAGAAAGCTAATCAGAGGAATGACGATGAAAACTCCAACCGATACCACACTCTGGACCTGTGGCGCTGACCTGGTGGTGGCGCAACTTGAGGCACAGGGCGTCCGCCACGTCTTTGGCATTCCTGGCGCAAAAATTGATAAAGTCTTCGACTCACTGCTGGATTCCTCCATCCAGACCATCCCGGTTCGCCACGAAGCTAACGCTGCATTTATGGCCGCCGCAGTGGGCCGCCTTACCGGCAATGCGGGCGTGGCGCTGGTCACCTCCGGGCCGGGCTGCTCCAACCTGATCACCGGCATGGCCACCGCCACCAGCGAAGGCGATCCGGTGGTGGCTATCGGCGGTCAGGTGAAGCGCTCCGACAGCGCCAAGCAGGTTCATCAGAGCATGGACACGGTTTCAATGTTTCGCCCAATCACTAAATATGCGGTTGAGGTCACCGACCCCGCTGCACTTTCTGAATGCCTGTCGAATGCGTTTCGCCACGCCGAACATGGCCGGGGCGGCGGTGCCTTTATCAGCCTGCCACAGGATATTGTCGATCAGCCGGTTACCGGCAAAGCGTTGAGCAGCAAAGGCCGCCCTGTACTGGGCGCCGCACCTGACTCAATGATCGACGCCGTCAGCGAAGCTATCGCCGGGGCTAAAAATCCGGTCATCCTATTGGGATTAATGGCGAGCCAGACAGAGAACAGCGAAGCGATTCATGAGCTGCTGACACGCAGTCACATTCCGGTCACCAGCACCTATCAGGCAGCAGGAGCGGTCAGACAGGATCACTTCTCACGCTTCGCCGGACGTGTCGGGCTGTTTAACAACCAGGCGGGCGACCGACTGCTGCAACAGGCTGACCTGATCGTCACCATCGGCTACAGCCCGGTGGAATATGAACCGGCGATGTGGAACAGCGGTAACGCCACACTGATTCATATCGACGTAATACCCGCTGAGACCGACAACCGCTATCTGCCGGACGCAGAACTGGTGGGTGATATCGCGGCCACGGTGCGTAAACTCGCCGCGCGCATCACTGCCCCACTCCAGCTGACCCCGGAAGCCGCCACCATCCTTGAGGATCGTCAGCAGCAGCGCAAATTGCTGGCGATGCAGGGTGCCAGCCTCAATCAGTTTGCTCTGCATCCGCTGCGCATTGTCCGCGCCATGCAGGACATTATTAACAGTGACGTCAGCCTTACCGTCGATATGGGCAGCTTCCACATCTGGATCGCCCGCTATCTCTACAGCTTCCGCGCCCGTCAGATCATGATCTCCAACGGTCAGCAGACGATGGGTGTGGCCCTGCCGTGGGCGATTGGTGCCTGGCTGGTCGAGCCACAGCGCAAAGTGGTTTCAGTTTCCGGCGATGGTGGTTTCCTGCAATCCAGCATGGAGCTGGAAACTGCCGTCCGCTTAAAAGCCAACATTCTGCACATCGTCTGGGTCGATAACGCCTACAACATGGTGGCGATGCAGGAAGAGAAAAAATATCACCGCGTCTCGGGCGTCAATTTTGGGCCGGTCGATTTCAAAGCCTATGCCGAAGCGTTTGGGGCAGCGGGCTTTGCGGTGACCAGTGCGGCAGAGCTGGAGCCGACGCTGCGTAAAGCGATGGATGTTCAGGGGCCCGCCGTGGTCGCGGTGCCGGTCGATTACACCGACAACCCGCTGCTGATGGGGCAGCTGCATCTGAGCCAGCTTCTTTAATTTCTCAAAAAGGAAATCATGATGAAAAACAGAGTGGCATTTGTGACCGGCGCAGGCCAGGGCATTGGTGAAGCGATCGCCCTGCGTCTGGCGAAAGATGGACTGGCGGTTGCAGTAGCCGATTTTAATCAGGAGACCGCACGCCAGGTCGCGGAGAAGATCAACCAGCAGGGTGGCAAAGCGATTGCGCTGAAAGTCGATGTCTCGCAGCGTGATCAGGTGATGGAAGCGGTAGAAGAGGCGCGCCGCACGCTGGGCGGCTTTGACGTCATCGTCAATAATGCCGGTATTGCGCCCTCCACGCCGATTGCTGAGATCACCGAAGCGGTGGTCGACAAGGTCTACAACGTCAATGTCAAAGGAGTGATCTGGGGCATGCAGGCCGCGATTAAAGCGTTTGCTGCAGAAGGTCACGGCGGCAAAATTATCAACGCCTGTTCTCAGGCGGGTCATGTCGGTAATCCGGAGCTGGCGGTTTACAGCTCCAGTAAGTTTGCCGTGCGCGGCCTGACGCAGACCGCTGCGCGCGATCTGGCACCTGCCGGCATCACGGTTAACGCCTTCTGCCCTGGCATTGTCAGAACACCGATGTGGGAAGAGATCGACCGCCAGATCTCTGAAGCAGCCGGCAAGCCCGTCGGTTACGGCACCGAGGAATTTGCGAAACGCATTACGCTGGGACGTCTTTCTGAACCGGAAGATGTGGCTGCCTGCGTCGCCTACCTGGCCAGTCCCGATTCCGATTACATGACCGGTCAGTCGCTGTTGATTGATGGCGGCATGGTGTTTAACTGATCTTCGTTCGCCTGCTGCGTTATCGCGTGGCAGGCGTTTTTCCTGACCGGGTTGAACCGTTAATTTTTTTTATCTGAAAAGCGGTTAACCATCAGCCTCTTGACCGTCTGGCCCCGTATTTCCTGCCTTTTTGTCGCCACAGAGATTAAAGCTGCTTATCACCCTGCCGATAAAACAGAGACTCCTCTCCCTGTTCGAAGCGACCATGTTAACGATCAACCATAACGAAACCGCCGCGATTACGAACAAAACGCGGTACAGCACTGACTCTGTTCTGGGACGAACGGTTGAACGGTTATCATCAGGGATGAGAATTAACAGTGCCAAAGATGACGCGGCAGGTCAGGCGATTGCCAACCGCATGACGGCCAATATCAACGCCGATGCGGTGGTAGCGCGTGGCCTCAATGACGCCATCAGCTATTCCCAGACCGCCAGTGGCGGCCTTGGCAGTATCGTCGATCTGCTGATCCAGGCGCGCACCCTGTCGGTCCAGGCAGCCAACGGCACGCTGTCGGACGCCGATCGACAGAGCATCAACGGCCAGTATCAGCAGATTATGGCAGGCATCAATGAAGTGGCAGACCATACCGAGATTTTTGGCCGCTATCCGCTGGCGACGAATAATCCCGATCTTCCCCCTGCGAAACTGGGTAACGTTGACCCTATCAACACGAAGTTTCCGGTGCCCGGCAAGAATTACTCCTTCACCTCGGGCGTGATTCCGCTGGCCTATATCCCGGCAGGCTCGACGGCGATAAGCATCACCATCGACTCACTGGGTATGGATGACGATCTCCAGCTCTTTACCCGCGACGGTAAACACCTGGTCGGTACACCACTGGACGGCAGTGCGCCTGATTACACCTGGGCCAGCAAAAGCATCACTAATTCGGCTACCGCGGATAGTCGCCTGCTGACCAGCAGTAACGGATTTGCCAGCGGTGCGGCTTATGACAGCTCGCAGTTGCTGGAGGGCGGCCCGAGCTGGACGCTGGCGGGCAGTAACAGCAGCACCTACAACGGTATGAACATCACTTACAGCGGTGACGGCGATCGCTATGAGGATGTCGCCAGCGGCGATTTCAACAACGGCACCATCACCAGTAACCGGCTTGAGCGCATCACGCTGGATACCGTCAGCGAGGATTTGATTGTGGTGGTGGTGGGCAATGGCTCCTTCACCGGTAATCTGACCTGGGGAAATCTGCCGGAACCCAAAGGTGTGCCTGCGACGCCGCCGAAGAAGAGCGAACCTATGGAGGTGGTCACCAGCGCCGATTACGGTCAGCCGATCCAGTCGGATACTATTCCGGCAACGCCATCGGATACCAAAACGCTGGGGCTGAACAACACAACGCTGCTTACAGAGGGCGATATCTCAACCACCATGAAGGCACTGGATAGCGCGCTCGAGAAGATCAGCGGTTATCAGTCGATCTATGGCGCAAAGATCAACCGTTACGAGTCCAACCGTAATGTGTTATCGCAGCAGGGTGTGGATACCTCAGCGGCTCGCAGCCGCATACAGGATGCGGACTATGCTGAAGAAGCAAGCCAGCTGGCACGCAGCCAGATTATTCAGCAGGGCCAGACTGCCGTCAGCAAAATGGCGAATAAAACCCCTGAAATGATTATTCAGCTGTTAGGCAGCTAATAACGTTAACCGGCTGAGCATCAAGGCTCAGCCGGTTACCCTGTTTCTCCACCACTCTACTACCCGCCTGATTCAGCCTCAGATGGCCCGAAACCCCGGTTACACTTCGACACCCTTTGATCTCAGTCACACAATCTCGTTTAAGAACCGTTTAAAGATGATCATGATCACCCTTCTTTGTTAAAGAAATGCTAAATACTGACAACTATTTATTATCATCTTTGAATGCAGGGTTAATTAAAACAACAGGTTAATCATTACCACGCTAAGTAATTACCTGAATTCTCCTGCCGGTATGTAACTTTTTCATTACTTTTCCGCCATTGCGAGGGCTGTTAATTTGCTGACGATACTGGGTTTTTCCATGGTTGTTTGCTTCATGTATCTGATCATGACCAAACGCATGTCAGCCTTGATTGCGCTGATCCTGATACCAACCATATTTGCGCTGATTGGCGGTTTTTACGCAGGTCTGGGTGCCATGATGCTGGACGGCGTCAAAAAGCTGGCCCCTACCGGCGTGATGCTGACCTTCTCCATTCTCTATTTCGGTCTGATGATCGATGCCGGATTGTTTGACCCACTGGTGCGCTTTATTCTTCGGATGGTGCGCGGTGACCCCCTGAAAGTGCTGGTCGGAACGGCGGTACTAACGCTGCTGGTTTCTCTGGATGGTGACAGCTCTACCACTTACATGATTGCCATTGCCGCATTCCTGCCGCTCTATCACCGGCTGGGCATGAACGTGCTGATGATGACCTGTCTGGTGAACCTTGCCAGCGGCATCATGAACCTCTCCCCCTGGGGTGGCCCGACAGCCCGTGCCGCGGCGGCACTGCGCATTGACGCCCTCGACATCTTTATTCCGATGCTGCCAGCCATGCTGCTGGCCTGTGCCAGCCTGGTGGCGATGGCGGTGCTGTTTGGCCTGCGTGAGCGTAAGCGCCTTGGCGTGATGACCATGAAAGATCATCATCTCGACAACATTGAGCTGGGGCTGGGCGATGCCGAAGAGTGCGCAGCCAATCGCCGTCCGAAAATGTTCTGGCCTAACTTCATCCTGACCACCGTGCTGCTGGTGCTGCTGGTGATTGGTTTAATGCCGATTCAGATCCTGTTTATGCTGGCGTTTGCGATTGCGGTGATGCTCAACTATCCCACGCTGGAGGAGCAGAAAGCCCGCATCAGCTCCCATGCCGGTAACGTGCTGGCGGTGACCGCATTAATTTTTGCCGCCGGTATTTTCACCGGCATCCTCTCCGGCACCGGCATGGTTGACGCCATGGCGAAGAGCCTGCTGGCTGTGATCCCGCCCAGCTTCGGCCCTTTCCTGGCGGTGTTCACCGCGCTGGTCAGTCTGCCGTTTACCTTCTTTATGTCGAATGATGCCTTTTACTTCGGCATTCTGCCGGTTATCGCCCAGACGGCGGCCAGCTACGGCATTACCGCAGAAGAGATTGCCCGCGCTTCTATTGTCGGCCAGCCATTCCACCTGCTGAGTCCGCTGGTGCCGTCAGTCTACCTGCTGGTGGGTCTGGCGAAAGTCGACATCGGCGACCACCAGCGCTTTGCAATTAAGTGGGGGATTCTGGTCAGTCTGGTGCTGATGGCGGGCGGTCTGCTGACCGGTGCTTTCCCGCTGTTCCACACCTGATAATCCTCTGCTTTATGGCGGATAACCGGCAATTTTTCCCGGTTATCCGCTTCACCGCTCCGCCTACTGCGTCATCCCTCTCTACACTCTATAGCCAGGCTGATGTGCTACGCGCCGGACAGGCCGTAGCCTCTCAGAGATATCCCCATTGCCCCTATGGAGGCCCGATGAAAATTCACCACCTTAACTGTGGCTGTATGTGTCCGCTGGGCGGCGCGTTCTATGATGGATTCAGTAAAGGCCTGAAAGCACATCTGGTCTGTCACTGTCTGTTGATTGAGACGGATCGCGACGGGCTGGTGCTGGTGGATACCGGCTTTGGTCGTCAGGATATCCATGCGCCCGGCAGCCGCCTGTCCGGCTTTTTCCGCGCATTAAACAATATTCAGCGCCGCGATGAACTGACCGCACTGTCACAGTTTACGTCACTGGGTTTCCGGGCTGAGGATGTGCGGCATATTATTCTGACCCATCTCGACTTTGATCATGCTGGCGGACTGACCGATTTTCCGCAGGCGCGAATCCATCTGTTGCAGCAGGAGGTTGATACCGCGCATCAGCGTCATAGCTGGCTGTCACGGGAACGTTACCGGCCCGGACAATGGGGTGGGATCAGCAACTGGGAGACCTATCAGCCGCAGGGAGAAAAGTGGTTTGGTTTTGAGGCGGTTAATCGCCTGCGTGACTTACCGCCGGAGATTTTACTGGTGCCGCTGGCGGGCCATACGCCGGGTCACGCGGGTATCGCGATTCAGCAACCCGATGGCTGGCTGCTGCACGGCGGCGATGCCTGGTTTTACCGCGGCGAAATGCGGCAGCAGACGCGACACTGCACGCCGGGACTGCGCTTTTACCAGTGGATGATGGGCATGGATAACGTGGCCAGACGACACAATCAGCAGCGACTGCGTGAGCTCTCCTGCCAGCGCGGCGGCGAAATCACCTTTTTTTGCAGTCACGACGCCCGTGAGCTGGATGCGTTACAGGTTAATGCGCCGCTGCGCTGATGAGAAAATACCCGTATTCACTGATTCGAGCAGCATGGTGACCGGATGAAAACTCAGGGTTATGGTTTGTCAGGCGCCTGTTACTTTGTCGCTTTCGCGATTTCATATCCAGTCTTCTCACTTAAGCTTCCTTGTCATAGCTTATCATTGTACAATGATTTGTATTACTTACTACGGAGGTACTATGAGAGCAATCAGTTACAGCGAAGCCCGACAGAATCTGTCTGCCACTATGGTTCAGACAGTTGAAGATAAAGCGCCGGTATTGATCACTCGCCAGAACGGTGAATCCTGCGTGCTGATGTCGCTTGAGGAATATAACTCACTGGAAGAGACGGCATACCTGCTGCGGTCACCTAAAAATGCGCGCAGGTTGATGGATTCTATCGAAAGCCTGCAAAGCGGTAACGGGACTGACAGGGATATTATTGAGTGAAACTAACCTGGTCCGCAGAAGCCTGGGAAGATTATCTCTACTGGCAGGATGCCGATAAAAAAACCGTTAAAAAGATAAACGAGCTGCTCAAAGATGCCAGCAGGACGCCTTTTGAAGGCAAAGGAAAACCCGAGCCGTTAAAGCATAATCTTGCAGGTTTCTGGTCACGCAGAATCACGGCAGAACATCGGCTGGTGTACGCTGTCAGCGGGGATGCTCTATTGATTGCCTCATGCCGTTATCATTACTGACGGGCTCAGGAGCTTGCGCCTGAGCCCTTACAATGCACCAGTTTCAGCGGCGTAATCATCCACCGCAATCCGGATCGCCCGCCCTCTTTTTCAGCTGTGCGGAAAGCCAGGGCGCAGTCAGACTCTCTGCAGATGCGCTGACCTCTTCCGGTGAGCCGGAGGAGACAACCCTTCCTCCTTTAAGACCCGAGCCGGGACCCAGATCAATCACCCAGTCCGCCTCTGCCACTATGCGCATGTTGTGTTCCGCCATAATTACGGTATGACCACGCTTTACCAGTTCATCCAGCACTACCAGCAGCTTATCCATGTCAGACGGGTGCAATCCTGTTGAAGGTTCATCAAGCAGATAAAGCGTGGGCGTACGCTGGACCCGCTGCAGCTCCCAGGCAAGCTTGATACGCTGGCACTCGCCGCCAGAGAGTTCAGTGGCGGGCTGACCCAGCGTCAGATATCCCAGCCCCAGCGACGTTAGTGCCTTAAGCGAACGCTGGATCCCGTCATGCCCATGAAACACCTCAGTGGCGTCGTCCACGGTCAGATCAAGCACATCCGCTATCGTCAGGTTGTTCCACTTTACCTCCAGCGTTTCGGGGTTATAACGGCTTCCCGCGCAGACGGAACAGGTTGCGGTAGCGCTCGGCATGAAGAGCAGCTCAATCGAAATCTGTCCCTGCCCTTCACAGGCAGGACAGCGTCCGGCTGGCAGATTAAAGGAAAACCGGCTGGCGCTGAAGCCTTTGGCTTTCGCCGCGTCGGTGTCTGCAAACAGCCTGCGGACGATATCGAAAAATCCGGTGTAAGTGGCCAGATTTGAGCGTGGTGTCCGGCCGATAGGACGCTGATCGATTCTGACCAATCGGCCGATGGCGTCACTTCCGCTGACAACCTGACCTTTAACGTCCGGCACCAGATCCTCTTCCTCGCCCTCCTCGATGTCAGGCGTTTTGTCAAAACGTCCGAGCATTTCCGGAAGCACGCGATTCAGCAGCGTCGATTTTCCGGAGCCGGACACGCCAGTGACGGCCGTCATTCTCCCCAGTGGGATGGCGATATCCACTCCGGCAATATTGTTGCAATAGACCTGTTCAAAGCAGAGCCAGCTCTCTGCGGGCCGGCGCTGGCGCAGCCCGGTATAGTTTCGTGAGAAAAGATAGCCCGAGGTGGGTGACGCACTGACTTCTTCAAGCCCTGCTGGTTCGCCGTTATAGACGATCTCGCCGCCATGCGTTCCCGGGCCGGGGCCGACCTCAATGAGCCAGTCCGCCTCGGCGATGAGGTCAATATTATGTTCGACGACCACCAGCGAATTACCGGCACGCACCAGGTTCTTCAGGGATGCGAGCAGCGATTTGACATCATCGGGATGCAGCCCGGCTGACGGCTCATCCAGCACATAAAGCACGCCAAACAGCCGCGATATCAGCTGGGTGGCCAGACGTACGCGCTGCAGCTCGCCGGATGAGAGTACGGTGGTGCGGCGTCCCGGCGCCAGATGACCAAGACCCAGCGTTTCCAGCTGCTCAAGCCGCATACAGATATCCGACGCCATCCGGATGACCGCCTCACGCAGTGCCGCCTCTGCCGGCAGGTCCGGTGATGCGCCACGCGCATAAGGCTTCAGCAGTTCAGCGAGCTCAGAGACCGACAGCTCACTCAGGCTGGCAATGTCATGACCGGCAAAGGTCACGGACAGCGCATCCCGGTTTAGCCTTTTACCGTGGCATTCAGAACAGGGAGTGACCGTCACAAAGCGCGCCAGCCGTTTCTTCGTCGTCTCGCTGCCACCCGAATAACTCTGCAGCACGATTTTTGCTGCACTGGTGTACGTGCCGGTATAAGCCGGCTCTTCGCCCGCCGCCAGCGCGTTTTCGCGCTGCTCAGCATTCAGACCGACAAAAATCGGCACCGATGGCTGTTCGTCAGTCAGCAGTATCCACTGCTGGTCGCGGGCTGAAAGCGTATTCCAGGGCGCATCGACATCGTAGCCGAGCGTCTCAAGGATGCTGCGCAGATTTTTGTTATGCCAGCCTCTGGGCCAGGAAGCGATAGCCCCCTGGCGGATGCTCAGTGAGCTATCCGGCACCATCGACTCGGTTTTAACGGTGTGCACTCTTCCCAGTCCCTGGCAATGCGGACAGGCACCTTCAGGATTGTTAGGCGAGAAAAAATCGGCGGTCATAAAGGGAACGCCTTCAGGCCTTACGCCCGCACGGGAAAACAGCAGACGCAGTGTGACAGAAATTCGGGTGAGGCTGCCCACCGTTGAACGCTCCTGCGCGCCAGCCCGGCTCTGCTGAAGCGCCACCGCGGGTGGAAGTCCGTCAATATTATCCACATCCGGCGCAGCAGCCTGATCGATCAGACGACGGGCATGTGGCGACACCGACTCGATAAACCGGCGCTGGGCTTCCGCATAGAGGGTATCAAAGGCGAGGGACGATTTACCGGAGCCTGAAACCCCGGTGAACACCACCATGGCGTTGCGGGGAAATCGCAGCGAAACATCTTTGAGATTATGTGTTTTTGCACCCTGTACCGAGATATAAGGATCAATGTGCTCATCAGCGCGGTAATGATCGGCGTTGCGTTGTTCTGTCATGATTTCCCTGATTGATAATGCACGGCAGATTCACGATCGCCTGCCGTTAATGACTAAAAATTGCAGATTCTAATCCGGCGTTCAGGCTATCCGGCCCGTTTGGGGATAGAAACAACAGCAAGGGTAGTCAGGGATCGCGGTCTGCACAACGCGAGGGGGGTTCATCGCTTCGTGGCAGCACAGACTGGTAAGCAGCATGTACAGGAAGCCTTCTTATCTCTTAAGAAAACCCTGGAGCAAACTTAAATAAGGCAAAGCCGTCACTAGCAAATCGCTTATGTGACTCTAATGTAGATTCCTGTGGTATCGATAAATGCAGGTCTATGTAAGGTATGGATATAGACAATGGGAAATGTTTAATACCCCAGGAACCTTTCTATAACCTTTATCTCTCTATGGCCAGGTATGCACCCCAGAGTGCCTGATGACGCCCCGCTCCCGTTATTCAGCGCGCTGACGGCATAAAAAATCATTTAAGACATAAGGATAGCGAAACCATGCCCATTTCTGAAATGATGCCGCGAGTGCCTGTAGGGAGATGAGGTGAAATTACCGTTTTTTATTATCCTGTCCCAGACCGTCAGGTTGTCAAGCATGAACGCGCGAGGTATTGTTTAAAAAGCATCAGGATGATGAATGAAGTGAACTTGTGGGAGCTGGCAGTGGATACGACTGAAGAACTCAATAACACCTATTTCTACGCAGGTAGACCGAACCTCACCGCTGGTAAGCTCTTTTTCATGATTTTCTGTGAAGAAGTCGCTGAACAGCTGGGCATTGATGACTTCGGAGCGATCGTGGCCATCCTGTCTGGACGTAATGTCCTGACTACCCGCACCAAACCGCGCGATGCTCTCAAAGGTACCTCCTATGCCTCACGGGCAGCACGCAGAGTATTCCCTAACGCCAAGTTTCCTTTCGGCATACAGCTCCCCACCATCGTAGGGGGATACCCGCCCCGGACCGCGCGTATCCTTTTTACGCATAAGCTCAGCACCTTTGTTGGTCGGGCGATACCCGTCGTGGGCTGGGTGATTCTGGCAAGAGACGTTGCCGATATCAGTTTCAATTCGGTCAGACTGTACAATGCCATCGCTCGCGGGGAGGATAAGTTATGGTAGATGACACACAGGCACGCGTAATGGCACTCATTGAGCCGTGGAACGGCCGATCGCTGCTTACGTTCCGGAAAAAAACACTCACGCCAGAGATGTCGCTTAATCAGGACATGAAGCTTGACCCGGAGGACGCTGCGGAATGCCTTCAGAACGTCTTCGATGCGTTTGGAATGGATTCTGATCTGGTGACTTTCAGCCTCTACTATCCAAAAAACCCGCGCGAGGCCATCCCTCTTACTATCGGGATGGTAATCGAGTCAGCCCGTGCCAGGCGATGGTGCTATGACTGATATGACCTGCTCCCCGTTGATTAGTACACCCCGATGTTAGTAATGTCTTCATAAGCCACATGAGGGCATCCCCATGAAGAAGCGTTTTCCTACGAACAGATCATCAGTATCCTCCGCGAGGCCGAAGCCGGGGTTTCTGCACGGGAACTCTGCCGTAAGTATGCTATTTCAGACGCTACTTTCTACACCTGGCGCAAGAAGTTTGGCGGCATGGAAGTCCCTGAGGTAAAGCGGCTTAAGTTACTTGAAGAGGAGAACGTCCGCCTTAAGAAGCTGCTCGCCGAAGCCATGCTGGATAAGGAGGCGCTTCAGGTGGCTTTGGGTCGAAAGTTCTGACGACAGACCAGAAGCGGGAAGCCGTGGAAGTCATATGTGATGCAACGGGTCTGTCGCAACGTCGTGCCTGCAGGCTGGCAGGTCTGTCTCTTTCAACCTGCCGTTATTCAGCTCAGCGTCCGGCTGCTGACGCGCAGCTATCTCTACGCATCACAGAGCTGGCACCTGAACGCCGTCGCTTTGGTTACCGGCGGATCTGGCAGTTATTGCGTCGTGAGGGCCTTCACGTCAACCACAAGCGGGTATACCGCATTTATCACCTTAACGGCCTGAGTGTGAAGCGCAGACGACGTCGTAAGGGTCTGGCGACTGAGCGGCTTCCGCTGCTTCGCCCGGATGCGCCCAATCTGACCTGGTCAATGGATTTCGTCATGGATGAACTGGCCACCGGTCGCAGGATCAAGTGCCTTAACTGCGTCGATGACTTCACAAAGGAATGCCTGACTGTCACTGTTGCCTTTGGGATTTCAGGCGTGCAGGTCACGCATATTCTGGACAGTATTGCGCTGTTTCGCGGATATCCGGCTACGATAAGAACTGACCAGGGGCCGGAGTTTAACTGTAGAGCACTTGACCAATGGGCCTTTGAGCATTGCGTGGAGCTGCGGCTTATTCAGCCCGGTAAACCGACACAGAACGGATTTATTGAGAGTTTTAACGGACGCTTTCGCGATGAATGCCTGAATGAACACTGGTTCAGCGATATTGTTCATGCCCGGAAAATCATTAATGACTGGCGGCAGGACTATAACGAGTCCAGACCTCATTCATCGCTGAATTACCAGACGCCGTCTGAATTTGCAGCAGGCTGGAGAAATGGAAAATCAGAAGGTGAACAAACCGACATTACTAACTGATCGTTGTATCTAATACTAGGGGCAGGTCACGAATAACGTACACACACTTAAGACGAGAGCTCTATACAACTTTCAATGTGGCCATTCTCCGTCAACGGGTGTCAGGTCTAAGTGATGCCATTAAATTGCCTACAGAATTTCAGTGTGATTTATGAAAAAAACCCGTCTGCGACGGGTTTTCAGGCATAGAAGGCGACAATCACCGATCCGGCATTACGGCTTTTTAAACTTGTCTTCGACTTTCTCTTTCGCTTCCGCGATTTTATCACCGGCCTTTTCCGCGAAACCCTCTTTATGCGCTGGCTCGCTGCCTGGCGTTACCGGACGGGTGTCGTGGTCAGCGCGGGCCTGACGCGTGCTTTCAAGCAACGGATCGGCCACAGTACGATTCCCGGTCAGCCGATCTGCGCCGAGAGGATCTGTACTGGCATGGTCAATATCCACTTCCTGACGGCGTACCGAATCGTTGATAGTTTCAACCCGATCGCTTGTCTCTTTGCGTAACACCACCTCTTCAATGATCTCCGCGGTCTTATTAATCACGGGCTGCTCATGCGTCTCTTCCACTTCGACAGTTTTTTCAGACCAGTCAACATGGGTGGGTGAACCTGATTCATTCACCGGACGACGGAAGATTGCGGCGTGCTGCTCATGCAGCGAGACATTTTCTGAGACCTGATCGGTGACAGTGTAGCGACGAACGCGGGTTGAACCTTCACTGACCAGACGTTTACCCACTTCCAGTCGCTCCTCGGCCAGACGCAGTACATCCTCGTCACTTTCGTCACCGGTCAGGGCAGTACGGGCAGCGCCACGATGGGCAGGATCGGTAGAGAGCGGATCGACGGCGGCATTATCCTGAAGCGTTCCACTGGCAGGTGCAGTCAGACCATCACTGGTCGCGTAACCGGGCGCGTAATCATCGGGCAGCGCCGCACTGCGCTCGGTAAGTTCTTCATGTGCATCAAGGATGCCCAGGGCGCGAGGTAACTCATCTTCATCGGCCCGCAGCGACAGCACTACTCCGCCGGTTCGCATCGCGTCTTCATACACTTCGGCCTGATCCTCCTCCAGCGTATTGCCGAACAGGCGTTGCCAGAAGCCAGGGTGACGGGCCTCCTGACCTTCGGTACGCAAACGATCACCGGAGATGATATCAATGTCATCATCCAGGAACCCGGCCTTGATCAGGTTACGCTTTGCACCCTCTGCCAGTGAGATATTGCTGAACATTGTTACGATTGTTTCACGCGCCATGTTGTGTTCCTCGGTGATGGATTCGGACGGCTCTGAATAGGGTGTTCGGGTCAGGTGAGCATGCTGTTTGCGCAGGGAAACAACCTGTTCTGTCGCTTCTTCACTGACAACTTTGCGGATATGCCACTCCTCTTTCAGCACCAGATGACGAACGATCTCGACTTCCTCTTCAACGACAGGAATGATCAGAACGCCATTTTCTTCACGGATTTCCGGCATCTCAGCCAGCCGTTCCGATTTAGGAATGCGTTCTATTTCCGCCGTCTGGTGCCGGAGCATCAGCGCAATCTTCTGCTGATGCTCAGTGACCTGTCGGGTAACCCTGACATGACCGTCGATGACCCGCTGTTTTGAGACCTCAACGGTTTCCTCCGCCAGGCTTATCACCTGGTCGCTACCCTCTGACCCTGGTTTTTCAGGAGGTTGATTGTTCATGTTTAACCTGCCTGTAATACAGAGCGATCATTTGTACTTTTCTTTACCTTGAGCATAAGTCACTGCTTTTCGGTTAGTTAAAGCCTGGCACAAACAATGACAAAAGATAGGAAAAAGCAGAAAAACGCCATTATATGAAGATAACGTGGTGCTAAAATCGATTAAGCGGTGCGGCAGATAAAAAACAGCTAACGAAGCGGCAGACAGTGAAATCTCTTTTATCGCGTGCGGAAAGAGGATCAATCAGGCGTTAACCCGACCCGAAGTGAATCAGGCATATCGGGTCAGGGGTTAAGCCATTCGCTTTCCTGCAGTTCGCCATTAGCCGAATAGCGAAACAGGGCGCGCTGATTTTCGTTTCGCTGAAGCTGATAGGCGTCCAGCACACTGGCCTGCAAAATCACCACGCCAAAGCGGGATTCCCCGGTTTCCGTTGCTGCCGCGTCAGGCGTCTCATCAGCCGTTGCCCGTGCTTCCCCCGGAGGTCCGCCGGTGTAAGTCTGCCGCGTGTGCTGCGGTAACGCACGCCAGGCTGCCCGGGCAACATCACTTCCCGCCGCATAACACGCAACCCGCCCTGCCAGCCGTAACTGCAGGCGACGCTGATGGCAATATCCCAGCACGGTGACCTGCGGATTCGCCGCCATCTCCTGCCACTTCGGGCTGCGAACATCCGTATGAAATGTCAGCATCCTGCGGTCATCGGCACACTTGCGCAGAACCACGGTGCGCGCCTGAGGTTGTAGCAGAGCATCGACCGTACAGAGCATCAGATAACGAAATCCACCCTGTGGATCGGTTGCAGATTCCTGCAGCGCAGCCCAGGCTCCAGTTTCAAACGTTTTCAATTCCATGGGGATTACTCTCATCAGGATCAATTTTCAGCCATCTGGCTAAAAGCGTAGCAATGAAGTGGACAGAAGGCCTGACAGCGCAGCGATAAGAGCAAATGTGGCAAGCGGGAGCTGGACAATGCACGAGAGCAGGAGCTGTTGAGATAGCGTCGGGATTGCGGGATACCTCGCAGAGCGGCAAAAGCGCGTCCCGCCAGTCAGCCACTCTGTGTTATTTTTGCGCCATCGCCACAGAGATCCGATCCGCAGGGAGTTGCACGATGACAACTGAAGAGTCTGCTAAAGTACCGGCTGAAATACCGCTGAAAGTCACCTCGCCGCGTCTGACTTATCGGTCACTTCGGCAGGAAGACTGGCCCTTCTATCTGGCAGTCAGTCAGGATAGATCGGTGATGCAGTACATCAGCGATCCCCGCAGTGCTGAAGAGATCAGAACCCACTCATTTGATGTCCGCCTGCCCGCCTGGTACAAGGGCTGCAGGCACTGGCTCTGTCTGGTTATCGGAGAAAAAACATCCGGTGCTCCGGCTGGCTTTTGCGGGTTTATCGATCGCGGAGAGGGTATTGCGGAGTTTGGCTTTATTCTGGCCGCAGATGCGCAGGGCAAAGGCTACGGCAGCGAGTCTCTGCATGCCATTATCACGTTCTGCTTTGAGCAACAGGAATACCGCAAACTGAGCGCGACGGTGACAGCAGGCAATGCGGCCTCACGCCGGACCCTGATTTCAGCGGGCTTTGTGCAGGAGGGGACGTTGCGGCAGAACTTCTTCCTCAACGGCCAGTGGCAGGATGACTGGATCTTCGGCTTGCTGAAACAGGAATACCAGCCCGCACACTCACCCTGAGGCGCAAACTATCAGCGTCGGGCATCCTCCGCTACGCTCGCCACAATAAGACCGATTAGCGTGGCGTAACGTCATAACCGCTGGCGATAGCGATAGCGGGCGCACAGTGCTCCTCTCCGCACAGCATCGCCTCAAAGTCCGCCGGCGTCAGTGGCTGGCACAGGCCATTGCCCTGCATAATGTCGCATCCGGCGGCCGTAACAAAAGCGATCTGCTCTTTGTCTTCCACCCCTTCGGCGGCCACCCGGATACCCAGGCTTTTGCCGAGCGCGGTAATGGCCCGGAACATCATACGCACCCGCATGCTGGAACCCAGCTCGTGCGTCATCGACTTATCGATTTTAAAACCCGTCACAACGCTATAGCGCAGCAGGTTAATCGCCCCTAGCGTACGCCCGTAATGATCGATAACGAACGAGGCTCCCGTTCGGCGTACGGCGTCAACCTGAACCGGCATATCCTGCATCAGCACGGCCAGCAGTGGCTCATCCACTTCCAGCTCAACAAAACCGGCATCGCCTCCGGCACTCTCACGTATTACCGTCTCCAGGCTGTTCCCTGCCAGCTGGCGCGGAAACAGGTTAATGCTGACGCGAAGCTGAGGAGAGCGAACCTGCCACTGCCGGACCTGTGCCAGAGCACTGCGGATGATCCATTCACCCAGCGTGACTGAAAGCGGACTTTTAACCAGCATGCCGATAAATTCAGCCGGCAACAGCAGCCCGCGCGTCGGATGCTGCCAGCGCACCAGCGTCTCGCAGCCAATAAGCTTTCCGCTTTCAACGTCGTAGCGGGGCTGATAGTAAAGAGTGAACTGCTGCTGCCGCACCGCCGTTTCCAGTTCGCGCTCAAAACGGCGCCGCTGCTGCTCCGCTTCACGAAACGCGGGCATAAACAGCATGCTGCAGCCTTTACCCGACGCTTTGGCGCGATAGAGCGCCAGATCTGCGGCGGACATAACCGAAGAGGGATCCCTGCCGTGCTCCGGATAGGAGGCGATGCCGGTGCTGGCACCGACCACCACCGGTGAGTCGTGATAGCGGAACGGCGTCTGAACGGCCGCAATCAGTTTCTCCGCCGTGATCGCCGCCTCTGCGCTGCCGCCCGCTAACAGGATCACAAATTCATCACCGCCCAGGCGCGCAGCCGTCACAGCACTGGCGCAGACCGCACGAATCTGTTCGGCAACGTGGCACAACAACGCATCGCCTGCAGCATGCCCCAGCGTATCGTTAACCTCTTTAAAACCATCGAGATCGGTCATCAGTAACGTATAGGGGACGCCCGCCCTGGTCAGCTGGCCGACCTGATCCATAAACGCGCTGCGGCTGGCGAGACGTGTCAGCATATCCAGTGAGGCCAGCTCACAGAGCCGCGCCTCACTCTCATAGCGGGCCGTGACATCGCGGATGATCATGCCCACCAGCCGTTCGCCCTCTTCACGCCAGCCCGAAAAAGAGACCTCTGCCGGAAATTCACGACCTTCACGCGTGACACCCCATATCTGCAAAGAGCGAGGGTGCGAGATAGCCGCTTCGTCAGAGGTAATCCGGACCAGTTCATTACGGTAGTCAGCCTGGCAGCGAGCAGGGATCAGCTCGCTGATATACTGGCCGCGCATCTCCTCTGCGCTGTAGCCAAACAGCACGGTGGCGGCCGGGTTCCAGAAGGTTATGCCACGCCGAAGGTCAGTGCAGACAATGGCGTCAGGCGAAGTAGATGAGATCGCCTCGAGTCGCTGCTGGCTGGTGTAGCGCAATAACTCCAGACGATGCATCTCCATGCGATCCATCACCAGTGCAGCAATATCGTTCAGATGCTTTCGATCCTCTGCAGTTAACGGCTCACGCGGATGGCTGTCGGTCAGGCAGACCGTGCCAATATGATGCCCATCCGGGGTCGAAAGCGGGATCCCCGCGTAAAAGCGGATAAAGGGGTAGCCGTGAACCAGCGGACTGTCGCGGAAGCGCGGATCTTTCAGCGTATCGGGCACGCAGAGGATATCGCCCTGCGCCAGCGTATGGTGGCAGAAGGCGACGTTGCGTGCCGTACCTGAAATATTTAAACCGTACCGGGAGGCGAAGAACTGCCGCTTTTCGTCGATAAGCGAGACAAAAGCGACCGGCACCCGAAACAGCCGCGCGGCAAGCGTAGTGAGGCGATCCAGCGCATCGGTCGGCGGTGAATCCATCAGATGATACTGCTTAAGTGCGTCGAGGCGAGCCGCCTCGGCATCATGATAAACTGGACGTTTCAGCGTAACTCTCCTCTGGTGTTATCTGCTGTGGCTGGCCTGACACAGCATAAAGAGGACACGTTCAATCAGACAGAACGCGCAGAGTTCGCTGCCGATCCGTTGCCGGAAGAAAGGCCCGTCAGTAAACCCGGCAGCAACAGGTTGCCGCGCTGAGTCCAATAAAGCTGACACCGCAGACAGCGAGGCATCAGTTAACACGTTATGCCTGCCAGAGAGAGTGCGGCGGACCGCCCAGGATTATCTGGCCAGAGCAGATCAGACAGGCGGTAATGCGCCTCGCTTAGCTCTCTATATCGGCCCGACATGACTTTACTTAAGAGAAAACAGAGGATGAACGCCTTACTTTTTCAGCTTTGGTACCAGTTGATAGTGCGGATGCTCTCCGGCGAGCAGCATCAGCAGTTCATACTCTCCCTGACTGAGCAGCGCAGGATTTTTCGATGCTTCTTTCGTCTGCCAGACACGCTGGCTAAGATCGAAACGCTCGGCTGCAATCTCCTGAGAGAGACCGGCCGCAAGGCGCAGCTCACGCACGTTGTGCTGGACGGCGACAGGCCGCTGTAAAATCTGATTTCCCATATAAACGCTCCGCATACGGTGCCCCGGCGAGATGGCCGGGCGGAAGTACACGCCTGCGGCCAAAACATAAATTTGAGTTAAGTTTTAACAGCCCGGCGTTTTACACTTATCAGGAAAGCGTAACGCACCAGTAAAAACAGAGAAAATAACCTGAATTATATTTAAATCGCTGCCCGGATAATTTTTGCACCGCTGAGAATAGTAATTGCCATTCTGAATGGTGGCGTTGATCGAATGATGATCAACGTCAATCACAGTCACAAAAAATGACCGTTTCATCCCTCTTTTAAAAAGAGTGAATATTAATCGTTATTCCGTGCCGGACAGACATTATCTACAGTTCAGAAAAAATACGTTCAGGCTATGCCCGCGCAAACGTTGCCCAGCCGCCTTTTTCAGCAGGCATGACGCGTTTAGGCTCTACGGCAAGAGGGCGATGCGGCAGGGTAAAGCGCGTAATCACGCTGCCCAGCTTTTCAGTCTGTCCACTGAGACTGCCTGCCGTCGCCGAAACCTGCTGAACCAGCGTCGCATTCTGCTGCGTTACGCGGTCAAGTTCTGCAACGGCGACCGTGACCTGGGCAATCCCTTTGCTCTGTTCATCCGAAGCCAGCGCAATCTGTCCGATCAGTTCATTCACGCCGCCGACGCCGCGCAGCACGGCCTCCATGGTGGTTCCTGCGCTCTCAGCCGCCCGCCGGCCATCGTCAACGCGTGCCACGGTATCGGCAATCAGCTCTTCGATCTCTTTAGAGGCAGCAGCACTTCGCTGTGCCAGTGAACGTACCTCACTGGCGACTACCGCGAAGCCGCGGCCCTGTTCACCCGCACGGGCAGCTTCTACAGCGGCGTTTAACGCCAGAATGTTGGTCTGAAACGCAATACCATTAATAGTGGTGGTGAACTGCCGGATTTTTTCTGATCCCTGAGCGATGCTTGTGATGGCTGCCGATACCAACTGAACCAGTTCCACGCCCTGCTGAGTCGTATCCGTGGTGCTGGCAGCCAGTTCACGTGCCTCGCGGGCATTCTGTGCATTGTGACGCACGGTGACGGTAATCTCCTCCATGCTGGCTGCGGTCTGCTCCAGTGCAGCAGCCTGAGTGGATGTCCGGTCGGAGAGATCGGCGTTACCCGCAGCAATGTCCCCCGCTTCACGATGAAGAATGGCTGCGTTGTCACGGATAGCGCTGACCGTCTGCAACAGACTGTGCTGCATCTCTTTGACCAGCGGCACCAGTTGCCCGACACAGTTGCGCCCCAGATCTTCCGGCTCGCGCGTCAGATCGCCATCGGCAATAATTTTTAAATGACCGCGAATTTTACCCACCGGACGCACCAGATGAACGACCAGATAGCGGTCGCAAAACAGCAGCAACGCCACTGCCGCCAGCAGTGCTGCCAGCAAGACGCCCTCAAGCCGATGCCGGTCAGCCTTCAGCGGGGCCTGATTCCCGGCCAGCTGCTGCGTCACCTTGTCCAGCTGCGCACGGGCAACCTTTGCGTATTCTGAGGGAGTTGTCGTGAGTGCCGCGCGGACGTTATCCCAGTCAGCATCGGCCGGGGTTGAGGCGACGAGCGCGTTTTTATCGGCTGGCGTACCGCTCTGCATGACGATAGCGCTGTGCGCCAGAAAGCTCAGCTGCTGCGTCAGAACGCCTGAACGATCGGTTTGACGAAAGATATCGCGCACGACCAGGCTGCTGTAGCCACCGGCCAGCACGACGATGCCCAGTGAGACGATCATCATCCACAGCACAACGCGGCGGATAGTGAAATGCCTGAGTGAATTCATGAGGTTTCCCCGATGTTGTCATTGGTGTAGTTAAAATTAAACAAAAATAAGTTATGTCATCTACTTTAGTGCGTTATTATATAGTGCACTATGTTTATACTCTGTATACTGGCAGGATATTTAAGAAATTAAAAGTTTTTAACGACAAAATAATAGAATCGTGATTACTAAAATATTTCGTTAAAGAAAAGTGATTTGCTATTCTGACCAGCAATGGCGTGTAGTGGGATAAAAAATAAATGGTCATGACTCTTTCTTTTTGCAGAATTTGCCTGTAGTCATGACATCACACCCTTCAATTTTTCTGTTTAATTTCGCGCCGTAACCAGCCGGTGCGGAGGAATCCATGCTTATGAGTCTCAGCGGCGGCGACGATTGCCGCACGCGAACCCTGCACGCGCTGCGCAGTAACGACGAAAGTCGTGACGATGTGTTGCGACAGTTCGTCCGACTGGCCAGCCAGGCACTCGGTATACCCGGCAGCTTTATCTCCGTACTGGATGATGAGATGCAGCATGTTAAGGCTGCGCAAAATTTCACACTCACTCAATCCTCCCGGCAGGACTCGCTCTGCCGGCATGCAGTGGACAGTGACAGCACCGTGGTAGTACCCGATACGTTGCTGGATACCCGCTTTGCTGAGCATCCGCTGATTGTTGGCGCGCCTTTTATCCGCTTTTATGCCGGCGTTCCGCTTAAAAGCAGCACAGGTCTGATACTGGGTACGCTGTGCGTGACTGACACCGCGCCTCATCCCTTTAATGCGGATCAGGTCGCCATGCTAAAGATGCTGGCGGCACTGGTGATGTCATTTCTTGAGGCCTGGTACTCGGCTGGCTTTGCCGACCCGGTAACCGGTCTGCCCAACCGCCAGCGTCTGATTCGCGATCTGCAGTTTCTGGCCGCCTCCGGTGACACCACGCCACGGCGGCTGGTGCTGATTGACTGTATCGATATGCCGCGCGCCTACGAGCTTGCGCGCTCAATGGGCATGGGACCGGTTGAAAGCCTGTTGAAAGATGTGGCGACACTGCTGCCGCTGCGCCTGAGGCCTGCGCCAGGAGAGATGCTCTACACCGTAGCCACCGGGCGCTTTGCCCTGCTGACACGTCAGGAGAGCAGACTCACTGCTAACTGGGTGGCAAACAAGCTGGCCGGGATCAGCGCGGATCTCGGCGATGGGCTGTCGGTTGCACTGATGACCCACACCGGTGAGGCGAGTTTCAATACCGGGGAGATGCCTGCCCAGGAGATCCTGCGGCGTGCGGTCAGCGCGCTGCACGAGGCCATCACACGCGACGTCGCCTCGATGCCTTTCAGCGAGGCCACTGATACGCGCCATACGCAGGACTTTACCCTGATGCATGACCTGGCCATCGCGATACGCCAGGATAAGGGATTGTGGCTGGCGTATCAGCCTAAAATCTGTCTGCACAGCGGCAAGCCGATTGGCCTGGAGGCCCTGATCCGCTGGCAGCATCCGCAGCGCGGCGAACTGTCTCCTGCACAGTTTTTACCCTTTGCCGTGCAAACCGAGCTGCTCAGCGAACTGACCACCTGGGTGACAGAGCACGCAATCGCCCGGCTCTCCCGGCTGCGCAACAGCTATATTCAGTTGCCCATCACCATTAACGTCAGCAGCAGCGATTTTTCACGTGACGGTTTTGCCGACGAGCTTGAAGAACAGATGATCAGGGCGAAGCTCCCGGTTTCGCTGCTGGGCATTGAGTGTCTGGAGACGGAACGGATTCTGGAGAGCGCGACCGCAATGCGGGGGCTTGAGATGCTGAAACTTCGTGGATTCGGTATTTCACTGGATGACTTTGGTACCGGCTACAGCAACATCAGTTATCTGCGGCGCATTCCGCTGGATGTGATCAAGCTGGACCGTTCACTGATCAGCGAAATTTCATCTGACACCGCATCGCGCGTCATCGCCCGCAGTATTATTGCGATGCTTAAAGATCTCGATTATATGGTGCTGGCTGAGGGCGTGGAGAATGCAGAAACCGTTACGGCGCTGACCGAGTTCGGCTGCGACCAGGCGCAGGGCTTTTTCTACTCCAGGCCGCTGCCGGAAGCGGCACTGGATGAGTGGCTCGGCTGGCGATTACGCAGTAAGTGCTGAGCCTGTCCCACATACCCCGGAATCTTACCCGGCCGAATCAGACGCGCTGAACTCCTCAGCTCCGGCAATGATGACGGTATTACGCCCGGCGGCTTTTGCTTCGTAAAGCGCTTCATCGGCACGCCGCAGCAGAGAGTCGCGATCGCTATCCTGATCGCTCCGTGAAGCCACCCCGGCTGATATCGTCATCGTTCCGGCAAACGGGAAGGTGGTGGCGCTGACGGTCTCACGGATGCGTTCCGCGGTGCGGACGGCATCAGCCAGCGTGGTATGCGGCAGCAGCAGAATAAACTCCTCGCCACCAAACCGGCTGACGATATCGCCGGTGCGACAGGCCTGACGCAGCAACGCTGCCAGGCTCACCAGAACCGCATCGCCCGCGTCATGCCCGTACCAGTCGTTTATCTTCTTAAAATGGTCAATATCAATGGCGATGGCACACTGTTCATGCTCACTGTCTGACTGCGCCGCCAGCGCCGAAAATCCGCGTCGGTTGCAGAGCCCGGTCAGCGGATCGGTCATCGCTTCATCGTTTAGCGCGGCAAGATGACCCGCAACGGCGTGCCGATGCGCCTGCACGGCTTCTTTGAGCCGATCAGCCTCGTAATACCAGGTTTTAACCGTGGCGAGAGATTCCGCCTGGGCTTCGCTGCCGCCATCGCGCACTCTGTCCGCCAGCTTTTCCAGTGGAGAGGCGATTCGACCGGCCATAAAGGCAATAATGGCCGCTGTTACGGCAATAATGCCCAGAACGAACCAGACGGCGCTTTCTGCCGTGCGCATCAGAATATGCCTGACCGTTTCAGAGGTGCCGGTAATAAAAACGTTCCAGCCGGTTTTATGCAGTGTGCCATAGCCGGTCAGATAGTGCTGCCCCTCACTCTCCAGCGTGAAATGCCCGCTTTCCGTCGTGGCGAGCCGTTTCTGCAGTGCCAGACTCAGCAGCATCTTTGTTCCGACGCGCGCCGCGTCATGACTGAAAATAATCAGCCCTTCATTGCTGACCACGCTGACCGTTGAACCATTGGAATAGAAATGCTGGCTCAGGATTTCGCTCAGCATGCTCTGTTTCTTGAGATAAATAGTCCCGCCAATGTAGCCCAGATAGCGGCCATCTTCGCTGAACAGAGGTTGTGATAAAAACACCACATAGTTACCGGCCGCGGAGGTAAAAGGAGCTGAGATAAAAGGCTTTTGGGTCGCTATGGCCTGCAGGCTGGCAAGTGAGTGCAGCTTCACGCCAATAAGATTCAGACTATCGGGTGAGGTTGCTGCAATAATGGCACCATGATTTACCACCACCACCGAGTTGAAAAAACCCGACTGCATTCGCAGGCGATCGCTCTCTCCTTCCAGTCGTTTAATATCACTAAGCCCCTTGATCTGCGACGCACTCCAGGCCAGTTCACGTTGTGCTGTCGCCAGGTAACGATCGGTGGTATCAGCCAGCTTGCGGGCATAGGCAATGTTCCCTTCAAGCAGACTGTCTTCGATGTTGGCCTTCTGAAACAGCAGCAGCGCACTCAGCAGCAGACCGGAGGTCAGAATGACGCCCCCGATGGAAAGCAAAGTCAGCAGCGAGCGAAGGCGCATTTTTTCATGGGGCATTGCAGTCGGGATCCGGATTAAGTGTCATCTGAGTGTAACAGTAGACGTTTCACGTCAAGGGCCGAACAGAAGATGATTTACACAGGATCACGGCGCATTGCCGGGCGCAGCACACAACCGTCCAGCCCTGCATAAAGGATTGTTTAGCGTTTCGATAGCCCTGATAAGCAACAGCAGAAAATGATTAAGCGGTAATAATGATACTGAGCAGGCCGGTATCTGTGCAGATGACGCACTATTATTACCGCTGACCGTGATAACAACGCCATATGGTCGCTGAAAATAACGGGGCAGGCTCTGCCCCGTTTATCATTACGTTAAAAATATGCGTAGAACAGTTAAATAAAACCTGCATCAATAATAAGTAATTGTGCATCAGCCTTATCTTTTAAGCGAATTTAACGCCAGAACGATTTAATATAAGAGCGGCTGCTGAGCCTTTTAATAAAATGATGCGGACAGGTATAGCGGCGCCCTTCCCACTCCAGATTAAACCACTGAAATTCATCATTTTTAATTTCTTCCAGCAGGGTCATTGCCTGCATCGGCGTCTGAAAAGCATAAGCTTTCATCACGCCCTCCTGGGTGCATAAATCAATATGAACCATGTAACCCCCGGGTGTTAAAAAGATCGAACATTTTATAATTATTGAAAAGCCTCTTTATCATAATCCATTTATCGGCTGCCGATTATCTGATTCCGTATTATTTACGTAAAAATTTCGCATCTATTTCCCATTTAAATTTTTGGGCAACCCTGCCTTATTTCATCAATTAATTTGACCATGTTTACGAAATCCAGCCAGACCCGAATAGATCGTAACCCATGTTTAATGCAGCTCAGAGGGTGGCGACGATAAGCGATCGCAGAAGATGACGTATACCTGCTCACATTGTCAGCATTGCACCGTCTGGCAGGTCCAGAGCCGTCATGCAGAGGGGATGTAATGGTGCTGGCTGAGAGGTTGAGATGGTCATAAACAGAGCACATCGTTTACACTCTCATCAGCCTCATCTGCAATCCGGCAAAGGTACAGATGTATCGCGGAGAGAGGCAGGAGATCACTGACGGCGGGCAATAAGGAATCTTATGCTGGATTATATGGTGTCGCTCTACCGTACTGTTCCTGTCTCATCTGAACGTCTCAGCGACTGGCTTGCCAGCTGGCTGGCGCAGCAGCAGACACGATGCCACGATCACCATTTTTCTTCCGCCTTTCCATGGCGTGAAACCGGTCTGCCCCAGCACGCCTTTTTGCAGCGAGAACTGACGATAAACGGCCAGCGTTATCTCACCGGGCCGCGCTATCTGGGTGGCGATCCTGCACAGCCCTTTATTGAGGTTGTTGCGCGTGACGGCATCATCGATTACAGGGTCGCTAGCGCCATTATGCAGGCATGGCAGCCGCTGAAACCTCTGAAGCTGCGCATCCTGTTGCCTGCGACTTATCCTGACATCGGTATAACAGATCAACTGCTTTTCCTCAGCGACCTGGCTTCACTCTCTGTTCCTGTCGACGAAGATATTTCACTGGTGACAGCCTGCCGGAAAGATTATCCCGCCTGTATCACGGCGATTAACCGCGCCTATCGTGCCAGCTGGCACACGCTGCCGCATCTGCGCGATCAGCTACTGGCAACCAGCAGGCAGGAATTACGGGAGGATATCGCCGCGGGACATGTGTTTCTGATTGTCTGGCAGGGAATAGTGGCAGGGCTGATGATTTGTGTCCCCCGGCGACTGACCTTTATTGAGGGGTTTCAGATTATGGATGAGGTGATTATGCCCGCTTATCAGGGCCGTGGACTCGCCGCGCGCGCTCAGCAGCGTTTGCTGCAGCAGCTTCATCATCATTATGGTGAGAAGGCACTGCTGACCGGTACCATTCTGCCCGGTAACACCCCTTCACTGCGCAGCGCGCAAAATGCCGGGCGACGCTGCGTGCTGAAATATCAGTTTTTTACCCCTGCCGATTTACGTGCGAGCCGACGGGCAATTTAAATCACCATAAAGCCAGCTCAATCAACTTATCCTGCACACTGTAAACGCGCTGCTTAAGGCTCAGGCTTTCGTCTGCGCTGATCCATTTTGCAGCAAACGCACCATTAATTTTTTCCAGTGCGATTTTGGTGCTGCTTTTCAGACCTTCGTGCCAGTTCGCGTCTGAACGTTTTGCCGCCTGTTTTTCCAGGCTCTCAACTAACGCCGCGACACTTTTACCACCGGTAGTAGCTTCGGATACAGACATACCTACCTCGTTTTGCTGCTAAAAAACGGCCACACTCGCGGAACATATTATACCTGAACCCTGATCGGCATGGCGCTTTCCTGTGCGCACTACCCGGCATGCCTCGTAAACTCATTCTGGCATCACAGAGATGACGTAAATGGCGCAACGCCACCTGCATCAGGGGGGAATCCATTCAAACGTCATATCCAATCAACCCGCCAGCATTGCAAATTAATGTGAATTTTTAATGACCATAAAGATAAAAAATAACTTTAAAATTAATGACCTGTTCTCATTTCACTGACCCGCCTTGTGATTCACATTTTGAAAACAAAATAATCACACATAGTTATTTTTTCATGCCTAAATTAGTGCCAGTTTTCATTTATGGAGCAGGCAAATGACTCACTTTGTGGCAATTTTTTTCTCTTCACTGTTTATGTGCAGTAACGTTTTTGCAGGTACAGTCTCATCCGTCTCTCTTGGGGCGCTTTCTACCTCGCTCAACGATCGGATGCAGGTGATGAAAGCGGTGGCGGGTTATAAAGCACTGCATCATTTACCTATTGAGGATCTGCCTCGGGAGCAGGTGGTGCTGGATCATATGCTGCAAAACGCACAACAGGCCGGGCTTGAACCCCACTCCGTGGAGCCGTTTGTTCACGCTTTGATGAACGCCAGCAAGGCGATCCAGTATCGCTATCGGGCTGACTGGCTCTCATCACCAGACAGCGCTGTTCCTGTCAGGGATCTGACCGAGACCAGACAGCAGATACAACAGCTGGATACCCAGCTCCTGACGGCGATCAGCCAGCGCCTGATGACCGGCGCCTTCTCGCAGGATGACAAAGAATTTCTGATGTCACACCTCACGGCACCTCACCTCAGTGAAAGTGATAAAAACAGCCTGTTCGCTTCCCTCTCCCGCATTCAGCGCCAGCACTAATCCTATATCAGCGGAGTACGCTATGCAGCTTCATGAACTCATGGACCCCGACTACTCTGATAATCCCTTTCCCCTTTATCGAAAACTGCATCAGCAGGGACCGCTTATCCCTGCCGGAGATAAGATCATCATCAGCGGCAGTCACGCGGTGGTGGACGCCCTGCTGAACGACCGGCGGGTCGGTAAAAATTATATGGAAAGTGTCAGAGTAAGATTTGGTAATGATGCAGCCGGACTGCCGCTGTTTCAGGGTATCAGCAGAATGTTTCTGGTGCTGAACCCACCCGATCATAACCGGTTAAGAGGACTGGTTATGAAGGCGTTCAGCGCCCGGGAGATTAAATCTCTTCGGGAGATGGCGCTGACGATAGCCAATGAACTGGTTGATGAACTGGAAGGGCGTCGTGCCTGCGATCTGGCTCAGGCATTCGCTTTTCCGCTACCGGTGCGCATTATCTGCCGGATGCTGGATGTTTCAGAATCTGATGCACCAGAACTGGGTCGCCTTACCTCTGCGCTGGTCAGGGTTTTCGATCCTCAAATCAGTCAGGCGGATTTGCTGAAAGCCGCTGAAGCTTTTGCCGTACTGGAAAGTTACTTCAGTGCCGTGATCGTCTCCCGACGTGATAGCACCGCCAGCGATCTGGTGTCGCTTTTTCTGCGCAGCGGCAGTGACGGCGACCGGCTGGATCACGATGAGATCATCGCCAATGTGATACTGCTGTTTCTTGCCGGTCATGAAACTACGTCAAACATGCTGTGCAACACCATTCTGGCCCTGCATGCTCATCCGCAGGAACTTGCGAGCCTGAAACAGAATCATGCGCTGATACCCGATGCCATAGAGGAATGTCTGCGCTACGACAGTTCGGTCCAGATGCTTTACCGCACGACTCTGGAAGAGATTGAGTTGGCAGGAGAGCTCATCCCGCCCGGAACCCGCTTCTTCCTTAGCCTTGGTGCAGCCAATCACGACCCGCTGGTATTTACCTCTCCGGAACGGCTGAATATCCGGCGGCATGAGGGGCGCTGTCTGGCATTCGGTGGCGGTATACATCACTGTATGGGCTACCGGCTGGCACTGGCAGAAATGGAGGTGGCGCTGGAAGTATTACTGACGCGATTGCCAGAGATGCGGCCCGTGGCCGCTGGCGTTCGCCGCAACCACAGAGCTAATCTGCGCGGCGTCAGCGCCCTGCCGGTCGAATGGTAAAGCACTGCAACGCCCGGCGGTTAACCGCGCAGCCGCAGCGTGGCGGGCAGGATAAGCTGACTGTCAGCGGGATCCTCACCAGCGATCATCGTGGTCAGCATAGAAAAGCAGGCCTGCGCCAGTGCCGGGACATTCTGCTCAACCGTGTCGATCGGAATGGAGAGTGAATCATAGAGATAGTGATCGTCGAAACTGGCAATGCGGATGTCGCTGGTCAGCAGGTTATGCTCGCTAATGTAGCGCAGTACTCCCTCCAGCAGACCGCAGGCGGCGGTGAACATCGCTTTAGGGGGGCGTCCCAGCCTGCGACAGAGCGCGGCAAACATCTCATAGCCACTGCCGGGATGGTAGTTACCCTGAATTATCCACTCCGGCCGCAGCGTCACACCCGCCCGCATCAGTCCCTCTTTGAATCCCGCCAGACGATCCTGGGTCGGGGAGAGGTCAGACTGTCCGCCAAGAAAGTAGATCTCCTCCGGACAGGTGCGCGCCAGCTTTTCGACCAGCTCAGCGGTGGGCGTCACAGAGTCGGTGATGACCCAGGGCAGCCTGGTATTGTTCATGTGGCGGTCAAATAGCAGCACCGGCAGCTGTTCGCTGAGGCTGACATAGTCGCTGTCGCTCAGCATACTGGAGGCGACAATCAACCCGTCGACCTGACGCGCCACCAGGTTATTGACCACGGCCATCTCCTGACCGGCATTTTCATCGGTGCAGGAGATCAGCAGTTGCAGACCGGCGGCGCGACAGAGATTTTCCAGCGCATGGGAAAAGGCCGCAAAGCCGTGGTTGGTGATCTCCGGCACCACCAGCCCCAGCGTATGACTGCGGGCGTCATGTAGCATACGGGCGTGTATGCTGGGCTGATAATGGTGTTCCCGGGCCAGTGTCAGAACCCGCTCACGCGTCTCCTTCGCCACCCGTAACTCTTCGCCACGGCCGTTGAGCACCAGGCTGGCAGTGGCTTTAGAAACCCCAGCCAGCCCGGCGATGTCACTGATGGTAACGCGTTTGGTTTTTCTCACGGCAAGGCATCGGTTAGTGAAACAAGGGCTTATTCTACCATGCAGCGACGTAACGACCAGTAGCGGGCCTGCAGTTCTGCGCGACCGCGCAGGGTTAGCATCGCCGGATGGTCCGGAAAATAACGGCTGCTCATCACCCCTTCCCCGTCGTTGATGAAGATCTCAACGCTGGAGTGGTCACACAGGATCTGCAACCGGCGTGCAGCCCCTGTCCAGTAACGATAGGTCCATTGACCCGATACCAGGCTGCGACGGGCAAGCCGCAGTTCATTCTGCTGCCACGTCAGGATCAGCGTATCGGCGAAATTGAGTTCTATATCGCCCAGGCTCTCCAGCTCAAGCTCCAGCCGCTGCGCGGCGATCGGCGGCGCGTCATCGGCGCGGCCCTGATAGTGCAGCTCCCTCTCCCGCAGCGCCTGCAGTTCTGCAATCGGCTGCTGACAGAGCCGGCCATTGCGGGAGCTCAGCTCGCGCAGACAGGTCATCTGATGGATCCAGTGATGCGCCACGGTTGGCTGGGCCATCTCTTCACCGTCTGGCGTTCCCATCCAGCCCACCAGCAGACGCCGGCCGTCAGCGGTCAGCGTGGTTTGTGGTGCATAGAATTCAAACCCGGCATCCATTTCGTTCAGCGGGCCATGCAGGTAGGCAGGCTGCTGATAATCCAGCGAGCCACTGAGCCAGGCGCAGGCGTGACTGTTCAGGTAGCGTTTCTCTTCAGGCACAACACCCTGCGGACAGCAGATCAGATACGTGCTGTCGCCGAGGGTGAACATATCCGGGCACTCCCACATGTAGCCAGCGGCGTCCAGCCCGCCCAGTTCGCTGCCTGCAATCTCGCCGAGATTCTGCCATTCGCGCAGATTATCAGAACGCAACAGCAGCACCCTGCCCTGCAGCTGGGTATTCTGCGCGGCCAGCACCATGTACCAGTGATCTTCATGACGCCACACTTTGGGATCGCGAACGTGGCCGGTGTAACCCTCCGGTACGGCGATAACCGGACCGAGTTTGTCGAAACCGCCCGCGCTGTTCTGCTGCGCCAGACACTGCCACGCGGTGCGCGAACCATCATCAAACTTCACATTACCGGTGTAGATCAGCGTCAGTACACCGTTATCCTCTACCGCACTGCCCGAGTAACAACCGCTGCGGTCATACTCCTCGTCCGGCATCAGGGCGATGGGCTGATGCTGCCAGTGCAGCAGATCGGCTGAGCGCCAGTGTCCCCAGCATTTTTGCTGATGCGCGCACTCCAGGGCGTTCCACTGATAGAAGAGATGATATTCACCGTCGAAATGGATAAAGCCGTTGGGATCGTTTAGCAGCCCGGTTACCGGTGCCAGATGCCAGCCAGGGTAGTGGCTGTCGATGAGCGCCTTTGGCATACCCTGCATCACCGCCTGCAGAATGGCGGCAAGACGTGTTGATGAGGCCATTATTCAGAATCCGTTTTGTATTTAAGCAGGTAAGAGATCACAAACGCAGTGGTAAACGCGATTGCGATGCCGATGACATAGTTGAGCAGAGAGCCCGCCTGGACAATCGCCATGCCCGGCAGACCGGTCAGCCCGACCGCAGTCATATAAACATGGACCGACACCACCCAGGCACCACCCAGCGCGCCACCCACCAGACCCGCTATAAAGGGTTTCATAAAGCGCAGGTTAATACCAAAGATAGCCGCCTCGGTAATCCCCAGCAGCGCGGAAAACGCTGAAGGCAGCGAAATCGCTTTGATCTTCGCATCGCGGGTTTTAAACCATACGGCCAGACAGGCACCGCCCTGAGCCACGTTCGCCATCGCCCAGATAGGCAGCAGGAAGTTCACGCCGATGGAAGGATTGCCCAGCAGCCCGGCTTCGATAGCGTGAAAGCTGTGATGGACGCCGGTAATCACAATCACCGAATAGAGTCCACCAAACACCAGTCCTGCCAGCCAGCCGGCGTGCGCAATCAGCGTACTGAGAATAAAGGAGATGCCATCACCCAGCATACGACCTGCCGGACCGATAATCAGCAGCGCAATAAAGCCGGAGATAATCACCGTCAGGAACGGGGTCAGGATCAGATCCAGCGCATCCGGGATAACCCGACGCAGCTGCTTTTCCAGCATGCTCATAAACCAGACCGCCAGCAGCACCGGGAACACCGTGCCCTGATAGCCAATCATCGCCACTTCAATGCCGAAGAAGTTCATGGTGTGGAAACCGGCGGCGACGCCCCAGGCGTTGGTCAGCGCCGGATGAGTGAGAATGCCGCCCAGTGTCGCACCAAGAAACGGGTTACCACCAAACTCGCGGGCAGCCGTAAAGCCAATCAGGATCGGCAGGATAATAAAGGCCGCCGAGCTGCACATATCCAGCATGATATAGAGCGCATTTTCCGGATTGACCCAGCCGTAAGTTTTGACCATCCCCAGCAGGCCCATCAGCAGACCTGATGCCACAATCGCCGGAATGATCGGCACAAAGATGTTCGACAACAGGCGGGCGATGCGCTGGAAAGGGTTGAGCTTACGTGCGGCTATATCAGCGGCCTCAGATTTGCTCGATTCACTGATGCCCGCCTCGGCGATAAAGGCAGCGTAGACCTTGTTCACCACGCCGGTGCCGAAGATAACCTGAAGCTGGCCCGCATTGCGGAAGCAGCCTTTAACGCCTTCAATCCGGCCAATCGCGGTCGTATCCGCTTTTTCATCATCCGCCAGCACCAGCCGCAGCCGGGTGGCACAGTGAGCAGCGCTGGCGATGTTCTCTTTACCACCCAGCAGGGGCAGCAATGCCCGCGATATTTTTACATAGTCCATACACACCTCAATCTTGTTATGTTTTTATCCATCCTGATCTCTGGCCCCGGCATCCGGGGCCGCCCGGTCAGAACCAGGTTTCCATCTGTACGCCGAAGTTCCATTCGCCACCGGCATCGAATCCTTTACTGCCGAAGGCGTCGTCACTGGCATAGTTATCCAGCCGGTGATCCCAGTTCATCCAGGTTGCAAAGAGACGAATTTCCGGACGTTTGAGGAAGTCACCGACATCACCGGCTTTCAGGGTTGGCGCAACGGTGAGTTTGGTAAAGCTGCCGCTGACCGCATTACGGTTGTTGTAGCCTTCGGGACGCAGATCCATGTACTGATAAGAGCCTTCATACTGCATCTCAAAGTTCTGGGTGATTTCCTGAATCAGCCGCAGGTTGACTGTCGCCCAGTCATAGCTGTCACCTTTGACGTAACGATCGTCACTACGCTGAGCCAGTAAAGCAGGTGCAATGTGCCAGCCACCGCCCAGCGGGGTAATACCGTAACTCGCCAGACGCCAGGTGTCCGCTTCCGGCAACAGTGCGCCATCAGAACCAATCGACTTCACCTCTGCGCCCAGTCCATGACCATAGAGCAGTGCAGTTTTCGACGTGCCTTCTCTCAGCCCATAAAAGCTGTCGTTATGCAGGCCAAGCAGCGCATGTACGCCGGTTTCTGCCGCATCGCTTTTGACTCTGAGGCCGTCGATGTCACGGCGATCGTCGTTATCCTTTGCCCGCATACCGCTGACCATCAGCTGTACCGGCCCGACAAAGTTATTCAGCGACAGGATGTAGTTCTGCGCAGTGTTTTCATTGTTTTCAATGTCGCCAAAGGTACGACCATAAAGGGAAATGTTACTGCGCGCCTGATCGCTCCATTTCATGTCGTAAATACCGGCACCGGTACCGGCAAGGAACACCACATCGGAGTCGATCCAGTGAATATCAAAGTTATCGCGATCAAAACGCTTACCGGCCCAGACCGTGGCGTTACCGAATGCGCCGCTGAAGGTGGGAAGCTGCCCGAGCTCGACAAACGCCTGACGCAGGTTGAGATCGCTGCTGGCGGCTGTCCAGTCGTTGTAGGTGCGCTGTCCATCGGCCAGCATCGCTTTGAAACGGGTGGTTGCGCCGTTGTCCAGCGTCTGTTTATGTTCGAGGTTGAGCTCAACGTAGGTATCCGGTTCATTACCAAGGCGACCAACGTGACCGCCGGTTTCCCCGGCAGGGGTAACGGTCGGGCCACCCTGAGTTTTGGCGGCCGAGCTGTTCATCAGCAATCCTGAACGGGCATAACCGTGGAACTCGAAGCCACCTTCATCGGCTGATTTTTGTTCCAGTTTCGCGGTGCGCTGCGCGACCTCAGCGGTGGAGTTTTGGGTCTGTTGTTGCACGGCAGCCAGCTGCTGTGCCTGCTTCTCAGCCATCTGTGCCTGTTTCTCCGCGACCTGTGCGCGGGTTTCCGCTGCATTCGCTCGCTGCTCGGCTGCCTGCAGTCGCTGCTCCATGGCCGCAAGGCGTGCTTCAATGCTGCTCATACTGGAGTCGGCCCAGACTGATGTGGAAAGTAATATCGTTGAGAGACTCACTGCTAACGTGCTTTTTTTCATTTTTTTATGTCCCTGAAGAGAGGCTATCATCACCGGATTTTTTGCTAAACCGGTTTAGGCGCAAATCATAGCCACGGGTAATTTCCCTGCGCAATGAAAATTGCTAAACCGGTTTAGTGATTGTGAGATAGCTCCCAAAACAGGGGCAATAAGATAATCAGCCTGGCAGGTCGTCCAGCTGGTGGAGCCGCGGAAGTGCTGTCATGGCCCCTTTAGCCGTGGTTGCCAGTGCACCGCAGCGTTGTGCACTGGTAAGGCAGATGGCCAGCTGCGATTCATCGGCAGGAAGACCCGACTTAGCCAGCCCCCAGAGTAATCCGGCCACGAAGGCATCACCTGCGCCCGTGGTGTCGATGCTGGCCACGGGCGAAGTAGCATAGTGGTATAGCTGGCCCTGATAGCAGGCGATCACACCTTCCCTGCCCCGCGTGACCAGCAATAATTTTATGCTGAATCGCACTGCCAGCTGCGGCATGGTGATAGCCGGTTCCTGATCCGGACAGAGAAAATTGAGTTCCTCGTCGGACAGTTTAACCACGTCCGCATGGCTCAGCGCCTCGTTCACCACCGCATGCAGCAGTTCCGGATCGGGCCAGAGGTCATGACGCAGATTTAAATCGAAACTGACATGCCCGCCTGCTGCCCGGATCTGCTCCATGGCAGTCAGGGTCGCCGTGCGTGAAGGTTCAGCTGATAAGGCAATCGAACAGCAGTGCAGCCACTCCCCGTGCCGGAATACGGGCAGGTCTTGCACCTCAAGAAACAGGTCAGCACTCGGCCTCACCATAAAGGTAAAGGAACGTTCGCCATGGTCATCCAATCCGACCACCACGGTTGAAGTGCGGTGCTGCGTATCAGCGATCATGTAGCGGGTATCAACCTTCTCTTCAATGAGCGTTTGCCGCATAAACTCACCAAAGGGATCATCCCCTACCCGCCCGATAAAAGCGCTGTTTCCCTGCAGACGGGCAACTCCAACGGCGACATTGGCGGGCGCCCCACCCGGACACTGCATCAGGCGACCCGGCATTTCGGGAAGCAAATCAACCACGGCATCTCCGAGGCACCATACGCGTACAGACATAAAAAACTCCTCTGATTAAACCTGATAGCTAAACCGTTTTAGCTATAGCGATAAACCGTGCTGAGTTCAAGTATTACCCTGCGGAAATGATGCGTAATTAACAGAAGTCGTTATCAGGCGAAGAGATAAGATGCGGATTGCACTGTCGGGAGGCCGGTGGAGGAAAGAATTAAAAAACCGGCACAGAGGCCGGTTCTGGTATCAAAAACGTAAAGAGGATTATTTTAATGTGGAGAGTATCTGTCTGATTGACGCGTCGATCTGTTCAGCAATCTCTTTTGGCAGACGGCTGAATTCATACTGCACAGTGCGCTTCTCATCATTAGTTTTACGACGCGCATAGGTATTAGCTGTGGCAAAGGTAGCCAGCTTTTCCGTCACCGTCTTGCTGACGGGTGCAGGTTTTTTTAACTGACGACGGGCGCTTTTAAAGCCGTTAAGAATCGCGCTCTTCTTCTCATCCGCATTGGCGCTTAGCAGGGAATCATCAGCTTTAAGCGTTTGCTTAATATCGCTGACCAGCGCGGTGACATCAACCGCTTCCGCTTTCGCCTCTTCCCAGACATCGAGCAGTAGCTGGTAATCCTGAAGTGTCAGCTCTGATACGACCGGAAAGAGTTCAATAAATTCAGCGGGTACGGCTGCGGCCTGGAACGCTCGTGAGACCTTTGCGTTTGAGATGCCTTCGGCTTTAGCAATCTCTGTTTTGCTCATGCCATTTTCGTTCATCAGCATAAAGCGCAGGCCTAATTCACGCAGGTTATGCTCTTTTGCTGTCTGAATGTCCGCAGCCAGCTGACGCGCATCACTAAGGCTCAGTTCATCAGCGGTGACCAGTACTTCCAGACTGGCACCGGAAAGAATGCATGCGGCGCGGCGGCGCGAACCATCCATGATTTCAATCCGGTCACCGTTGACACGACCAATAGCCGGAAAAAATTGCTGCAGCGTAATAGTACGGGTGATCTCCTGAAGCGATTCCGGCGTCAGCGTGCTCTGGTCACGTCCGTTGATTTTTGGGTCAACGCTAGTTCTGGTTTCAATATCATCATGCAGGATTAGCTGGCGCACAAAGGTGGCCTTCGCGCCCGACTTCAGCGTAAATGTGCGCGACTGGCTGCTGCTGTCGATCATGTTTGCGATAGCAGAATCACCAAACTTGCGCCCGATGCGCTGTATAGGTTTGCTCACAGGGTACTCCTGATATATTCAATGCGGTCAAACACAGCCCTTGAGAACTGCTCGGCTTCATATTTAGCTTTGCGCAGAGCGTCCGCACTGCCCGGATAAGAGGAGGGATTGGCACTGATCACCGTATCAAAGGATTCGCCGCAGCGTTCAAATCCATCCAGTCGCGGCAGGCTGCAGTCGAGCATCGATTTAGTAAACACTTCCCTGGCATAGCTTTGCGAAGTCAGGTGATCGTGTTTAGAAGTCATTTTGGACATAAAGCCGATATTGGCTTTAAGCCGTGGCTCAATGCCTTCGGACTCAATACGCTCCAGCATTTCAGGCAGACGCGTCAGATACTTCATGGTGGAGTGGAAATCGACCTGTGCAGGAGGCGTCGGCGTCAGCAGTACATCACTGGCCGCAATTGCATTCAGCATGAATGAATCAAGGTGAGGTCCGGTATCAAGGAAGATAAAATCGTAGTCGCCCGCCAGACGATCAATCACGTTGCGGCGTAGTACTTCCGAAGGCGCAACGCCTGGCAGATGCTCAGCAACCAGCTCTTCCCAGTCGCTTGCAACAAAACCATCGTCGATAGAGGCTGGGATCACATCAACGCCGGGCATGACAGTAGGTTTAATGAATTGCTTACGAAGCTGGTCAGCATCCAGATCGTTCAGCATCGCCTGCGCTGCCGTCTCCAGAACTGAACCGACACTGTTGGTATGGCTCAGGAACATCGTGCTTGATGCCTGTGGATCCAGGTCGATAACCAGAATACGCAGGTCATTATGTAACATAGAAGGATGTGCACGCATACCGTGGGCCAGCGTGACTGTGCTCACTGTTTTTGAGACACCACCTTTAAGGCTGACAACGAATACGACAAAGGGGCCATCGTGCCGATCGCGATATTTCGGTACTTTACGATGCTGATAGATGTCGACCACATTCTGGATAGTCAGGGCATATTGTGAGGTGCTGCCGGTCTGTTTTTTCCCAAACTGATAACCTGCTGCTTCCATATCACCAATTGCGGCGACAACAGCATGCTTACTCAGCAATGGCATGTTGGCGACAGCATTCCGGGAGAAGGTCTGGTAAAAACCGGTCTGGTTAAATTCCTGACGCTGCTGCTCAATATGGTTACTCAGTCCATGTAACATGGAATTGGCACGTGTGGCCATTTCCAGCACTCCACCATAATCACGCTTCATAAGCCCCTCTGCGTTAATGTTTTTTGCATACTACACAAAAAGCACATATCTGCCAATTTTTTAGAAAAATGCCAAAAACCTGGATTTTTTCTCCGCGATGGTGAGATGCAAGCAGCATTACTTTTGTGAATCACGGGAAAGTGAATCGCTCTGCTTTTTTGTCTTACAGGCTGGTTGAGACAGATAACTTAAAATGGCGACATTAAACGAATATTTTAAGGACTAATGATTCGGAGCGGTGCATTCCGATTCTGATAAATCATCTGCCAGTCTGCAGGTTGCTCGTTAAATTGTTTTCGTGTTTTTTTAATGGTGTTTTCAGCATGAAAATTCAATAAAAGTTATTATAAATCATTTAATTAAGCGTGAAATAGCCTGGTGAAAAATTTCCAGGATTAATGCACTTTCACTCAACATTTACTGCTGACGTAAAGTTTTACTCAGAAGCTATTACAGTGCTTTTGAACCTGAAGGAGTAGGTATAACGGTAAAGTGCGCAAGTAATCGTTACCGTTATCATTGCTAACTTAAGATCACTGCTTCCAAATCTATACCTTTTATGCCTTGTCATTATGTATCGTTCATAATCTGTGTTGCTGCCTGTCAACATAATGTCAGGCGTTTTCCGCATAGGGTTTTTATTGCAAGGCTTAATCCAGAAAAGAGAGGGATTTAATTCCCTTCATCATTATGTGATGTCACGAATCAAAATCATCGAAGAGTTAAGACTGCCGATTTAAGAGCATGAGTAGGAGTAGGAGTAGAGAACAGGCTTAATGCGGCAAGGCTTAGAGCAATATTAATTGGGGAAAGTCACCATAATGTAGCTATGCCGGACAGTCAGAATTAACGCTCTACTGTGCTTGATTCAGATCCGGATACTATCTCTTCATCTTCATGTCATTCTTACATTCCTGAAATTACTTCATTCACGCTAAGCCTATTTATTAGTTTAAGTTATTATGCCGAACGCATTTTTCTTACTGTCGTTCTTCCTGTTCTTCCTGTTCTTCCTGTTGTTCCTTCACTGGTGCCTTATTAACTTCTTCCGGGAAAGTTATTTTAAGTGCCTTTTTAGTATGTCTGACAGATTCTGAGTACTGACAAAACAAAGATATTACGTTAAGTAAGAATCTTATGGTGTTTTCATCATGAAAATAAAAAATAATCCATTATTTATCAAATAGATAGGTGATTAACATCATGGTGAGTTTTCTGTATTTTCACTGACCGATTTTCTGAGGCCTGATTTAAACTTATAACCCTAAAGATTTAATGGTTATAGGTGTATGCAACATTCCAGTCTTACCTATGCTCAGCGTTAGATCGTTTTAGCAGTAAAAGACCTTCTCAGTCGTGCTTCTGATAAACCGCACATTCAGAACTGAAGGTGAAAATCACTTCTGACTGGGACTCTCAGCTAATTCTTTGTTTTGTGTGTTTTATCCCCGTTATCCACAGGCCAGATCCAATTGGTCGATCCTCAATAGATCAAATTGAGATCCTTAACAGATCCCTGCAGCGTCTGAAGCCTTGTGACACAAGGCCTGGAAGGGGGTCAGTAACCACTGTAGCGAGAAGAATAACCACTATAACGAGTATAACAACCACTATAGCGAGAAAAGCAACCGCGCTGGCGAGTACTCAACAACCACTATAGCGAGTAAGTGGTCTGAATCGGTGTGCATAACCCTGATTATGTGTAGATGACGGCTTTTTCCAGAGTGCTTGCGATGAAAGAGGGAGATCCAGTAAAGGGGGAGGGCGGTGGCTCGACTCTTTTTCAGTTAGTTTTCTCAGGTTATCCACTGAATAGATCCAATAACAGATCCATTTAAGATCCTTATTAAGTTCCTTAAAGATCCCAGCACCGCCTCAGGCCACGGTATGACTACGTTAAAGCCGGGTCGCTAACCACTATAACGAGTAAAACAACCACTATATCGAGAGAAATAACCACTATGGTAAGTAGATTAACCGCTGTAGTGAGTGATAGTATCCACTGTATCGAGTAACAGCGGCTCTCGCCTGTTCACATCACGGATCTTCCTAATGCCAAGAAAAGAACCAGATATCCTGAACATAGCTGATGCGTTTAGCGAAACAGATAAACGTACAGGTGAAGTTGTTACTCTTACCCCCAACAGTAACAACACCGTCCAGCCGGTAGCATTGATGCGACTCGGTTTATTTGTTCCGACGTTAAAATCCACAGCGCGCAGTCAGAAAAACCAGATGAACGCCATGGATGTGACCCAGGATCTTAAACAGTTATCCCTGGTCAGGTCAGAAGGCTATGACAACATTAAGATTCTGGGTGCCCGCCTGGATATGGATAATGATTTCAAAACCTGGGTCGGGATCATTCGTGCATTCGCTACGCATGAGTGTCTGGGAGACACGGTAACGCTCTCTTTCGTTGAATTTGCCAAACTATGCGGCATACCCTCAGTGCGTCTCTCCTCGAAGCTCAGGAGCCGTCTGGATGCTTCGCTGACGCGTATTGCCTCTAACACCCTGACTTTTACCAGCAAGGGCGGAGAGAACTACACGACGCACCTGGTGCAGTCTGCGAAATACAGCATCAAGAAGGACACGGTAACGCTGCAGGCCGATCCCAAGATCTTTGAGCTGTATCAGTTCGACAGAAAGGTTCTGCTGCAGCTTAAAGCCATCAATGAGCTGGCACGCAAAGAGTCTGCTCAGGCGCTCTACACCTTCATTGAAAGCCTTCCGCCGAAGCCTGCGCCGATATCTATGGCGCGTCTGCGCGCAAGACTTAACCTGACATCGCGTGTGATTACCCAGAATGCCACCGTCAGAAAGGCCATGGAGCAGTTAAAAGAGATCGGCTATCTCGACTACACCGAAACCCGACGTGGCTCATCAGTCTACTTCTGGGTTCATTACCGTCATCCTAAGCTGCGCCCGGCCGAACTGCCGCTCAGTAAGTCAGGCCTGATCGATGATGAGATGGATGAGTTTGACGATCTTGATATCGATTCCGACGTAATTGACGTCAGCCTGCCTGAACCGGTGATTGAAGAGGATAGCAGTGAGCTGGTGATGGTCTCGCGTGAAGAAAAAGAGCTACTGAACAAAATCAGGAAGCAGAAGAAGCAATGACACGCTTTCTGCTAGCATGCTACTCCGCTTTCAATCTTTTATCGGGAACGCCGGGCTGAAAGACAATAACCACTGTAGCGAGTAACGTTACTCACTATAGTGGTTACCAGCACGACAGCAACATACGTAACGCCTGTCTGAACAGGGCTAATCGCGCTATTCATCACTCTCCATCGGCAGGACCTGAATTGAGCCCGGTGCTGTGTTTACTCTCTATAGTGGTTAGTCTCTCCCGGAAGAGCTGTCTCAAAAAGCGTAATAGCCAGAATGAGACCCAATGTTCACTCGCTATAGTGGTTACTTACCTGATCACAGCACAGAAAGTACGCCCGTCATGAAGTATTCAAGCAGGCCGTGCAGGGGAATTGGTGTCATTACTCTACTCGCTATAGTGGTTATCTCCTCCGTTACCGCGCTTTTTCATCTCCGTTTTGTCCATCCAGGGTGAGTAAACTACTCGCTACAGTGGTTATCAGGTTGTTTTATCGCTAAAGCGTTCAGTTAATGATCAGATACTGGCGCTGATGAATGCGATATTCTCGCTACAGTGGTTGTTAATTGGGAGCAGAAATGAGGAGCTTACTCGCTATAGTGGTTGTTATTGTCACTGGCCTATGCTCGATATAGTGGTTACCTTAAATAGAGTAAGCACTCACTATCATTTATTGCACTGTCAGTAAAAGACTTCCTGTTAAATTGCCAAATTCCCACACCTAAAAATGGTTACTCGCCACAGCCGTTAAACGGTGTGCCGTGCTTCAGATTTTTGCAGTTAAAGAGCTTAGCTGCATTCATAAAAGCACCTTTGCGAGGACCCACACAGGGCGGATTCTGCAATCAAGGGTCAAAATTCATTGTTGAGAGGGAGATCGGTTTTTTACTCGCTATAGTGGTTATGACTGAATGAAACCGTACCTGGAGTACCTGAAACAAAGGCTAATGCGCCTTCGCGCTGCAATTTAGAAGGACGGATGACGATTTACTTGCTCTGCTTACTCGCTACAGTGGTTTCCGAACCCTGAATATCGTTACTTTACTCGCTACAGTGGATAGGCGATGAAGTTCGATCCTAAAAAGGATCCGCCACTGATTTGCTTACTGGAAGAGTTAAACAGGTAACTTTACTCGCTACAGTGGTTATCAAATAGAGCTAAGCCAGAATGAGTACAGAGATTAAGGTATGGCCAGAACCATCAGGAAGGCGCTGCCGTTATCCCTGTCACAAGAACGGGTCCGATGGGGGCGCGGGGGAGGGGAGGTGTTTAGCGGGGCCGCTGCGGCTTTGATACTGCTCTGCAGGACATCGGTGAAGAAAGCGGCCTCGCGCTGACGTACCGCTTTATCACCATTGGGACAGAGAGTGTTACATCGCCTCCCGGTATTCCGGCCAGGCAACGGATTGTGCTTCATAGCGCCCTGCGGCTGCGAACAGCGTGCCCTGGAAGTTGCTCACACCTGCAGCCTCCAGCCACATCCACTCTTCTGCCTGTACGATCCCTGCTGCGATGACGGTAATTTCCAGCGCGGAACAGCATTTAATAATCGCCTGAACCACCGCCTGCTTTGGCCCACTGCGATGAACATCGCGGGTGATACCGGCATCAATACGAATGCGGTCGGGCTGAATGTGAGTCAGCAAGGACAATCCCGCAGAGCCGTCACCAAAATTGTCGATCGACAGACTGATTCCGACCGCTTTTAGCGCGCGTACGGCTTCAGAGAACGCTTCCAGCTGCGAGATCACTGCGGTTTCACTTACGCCAACTACAACCTGCTCAGGAACCAGTCCCGCCTGCTGAATAGCGGCCACAATATGATCGACGGCATTGGGTATCACTACAAGCGTCATAGGCAGCAGGCTGACGTACAGTGTCATACCGTCCGGGCAGACCAGGCCAGCATGGGCAAACGTCTTTTTCACGGTTTCCAGATCGTTAACATAAAGCTGATCGCCTGAGATGTCGTCGGCGGGAGCAGGTCGCAGAGTGGTCGCTTCAATCGCTGTGACCTGACGAGCGAGGGGATCCACCACCGGGCGAAAGCTGACGCCTTCTGTCTCCGGACGGGAGTCCGGCACATCATTGTGCTCAGAAATAAACTCCCAGTAACCCGGCGGGAGGACCTCGTAGTAGTTCTCTTTCTCACGAGACTCTACAAACGTGCGCAGGAATTGCAGTGCCCGATCATCATAGGTCAGACGATATTTTGACGTCCCTTTATCCAGCACGGCCTGCAGGAGCGATGAGCGATCGTGTTCACGCAGGTCAAAGAGTGCCATGCCCGCATTACCAAAGCGGCGGTAAGGCGCATAGTCGCGCATCAGCTCCACCACATTGTGGTGCCGTCGATCTGCACAAATTCTCTGATAGACTGCCTGAATGCCCGCTTCCGGACCCTCAAGTAATTGAAAAAAATGGGTACCGTTAAATAATAAGATGCCGGTCACGTCGTGAGCCGCATTTATTTTGCTGGCGTTGTCGACCATCGCGGGCAGGGTTCTGATGGGGAAGTCATCTGAAATATGGCTGCGGTATATTATGGTAGTCAGCATGTGCAGCTCCGTTTTATAAGATTGTTGCGCACACGCTAGCATTGTTCAAAAAATGTTTCATCTCTCCTTATTCACTGTCGCACAGACTGCACCACGGCAGGTGACAATAAGCGAAACGGCAAATTGTGGGGCACGGTTCCAACAATCGTAATGGGATCAGAGACGCTGAACCTGAGCAGACGAACTTATGCTTACTGCATAATAAAAAAGGCCGCCGTAATGGCAGCCTCATCGTATTGAAGGGGTAAATGTTATTTGATCAGTTCAGCAGAGACATAAGCTCGATTATCAACGCGTGCGCCGGTAATTTTATAGGATGCACCTGCATCTTTGGCCTGTGCGGCGACTTTCGCTTCAGCAGCATCCAGGGTAGACGCGGTAGCGGTAATAGTCTGGGCAAAACTACCGAATGAAATCAGAGAAAGTGCAGTAACAGCAACGAAAGTTTTGATGGAGTTCATGGTCAATTCCTTAGCGTATTTCAGTCAGAGAGAGGCGTTTTGCCTCGATGGAATGAATGATAGGCGCGATCTCGCCAGACTGATATAGCTAACTTTTGCTGATGTTGATCAAATATTTTGAATTATTATCATGGGGGATATTAGAGATCGTTCAGATCGCTGAAAACGCAATCTGATATCAGATTGCGTCAGCTCCAGTTTTAATGACACTCGCCACGCAGCTTCCAGTGCAGCCAGTGATCCAATGCTTCTTCGTTCAACGGTTTCGAATAGAAATAGCCCTGAGCCTGATCGCAGCCATACTCGGTCAGGGATGTTACTGCATCCGGACACTCAACCCCTTCTGCCACCACGGTATAGTCCAGCTCTTTAAGCATGGCGATGATGCTGCGTGCAATGATGCGTGAAGCCGTGTCAGAGGAAAGCTCACTGATCAGGGAACGATCCAGCTTAATCACATCAAGCGGCATGCGACGCAGATAACTGATATTGCTGTAGCCGGAACCGAAATCATCGAGTGAAATAGTGAATCCTCGTGCTCTGAGCATCTCCAGCCCGCGCAGGGCGGTCGGGCTTTCAAGGATACGTTCGGTTTCCAGACATTCGATTCCCAGCAGAGAGGTTGGGAGCTTAGATTTGACCATCTTACTTTCCAGCGCTGAAGCGAACCCCTCGCGCGCAAAGTCACGTACGCTGACGTTTATCGTTAGCGGCAGCTGGATGCAGTTATTCCTCAGCCGGCTAAGGCGCTCAACCGCCCGATCGATAATCCAGGCTGTCAGCACAGAGAGCAGATCGGTCTGCTCAGCCAGCGGGATAAAGGCGGCAGGTGAAAGCTCGCCCCGGCTGGGATGTTGCCAGCGGATAAGCGCTTCCAGACCCACGGGTTTACCACTTTGCAGGCAAATTTTCGGCTGATAGACCATATACAGCCCGGTGTTCTCGCGTAATGCCGTTTTAAGATCGGTCATCAGCAGGAAATCTTCTGAACGCTGCGTTTCAGCCTCAGCGTCAAAGCGCTGAGAGGGCAGTCCGCGGCCGACCGCTTCATGCAACGCACTGACCGCACGGCCTAATATTTCAGATGCTGGCATGCTGCCAGCGACAAAGTCAGCCTCACCGGTATGGGGAGTCAGCGCGACCGACAGACCTTCATCCATGTCCGCACTGATACCTTCCAGACGACCGGCTACCCACGCGGCACTGAGTCGGCTATCCGCTCGGGTCAGGATAGCAAAGCGGCCGGTGGCCACCGTATAGATCATCTCCCCAACCGCCGGCCGCAGGCGCAGCGGCAGCAGAGTGGCCATATCTTTCAGCAGGCTCTCAACCGGGCTCATTCCCATGGTGCGGGCCAGTTCATAAGCACGCGACATATCGATGCAATCAATCAGAACCAGACGGCGTGGCGTGGTATCGCCGGCAACGGCAAGATATTGCAAATCACGTATCAGGCGCTGACGGTTAGGTAGCCCGGTCACCGGATCGGTAAAACCCGCCGAGTGCCAGGCTTCAAGAAAAGACATTACCAGCGTAGAGAGCAGCGTTAAGGTCGTCACCTGGTCACTGGGAAACGCATGCGGTTCGGTGTCGGTCACACATAGTGTGCCCAGAATAATACCATCGCGTGTTTTCAGTGGCACACCGACATAAAAGCGGATAAAGGGTGAGCCAGTGATCAGGGGATGCGTGACAAAACGCGCATCGTAATAAGTATCAGGGACGATCACCGCACTGTCGCTATCAACCACGTGTCGACAAAGTGAATCCGCACGCGTTGAGCGTTGCAGTTCAAAATTGTGTGATGCCCGAACGGTCTGGAACTCATCATCCAGCACCGATATAAAGCTGCCCGGGATACCCAGGGCCTGACTGGCTAACCGGACAAACTTCCGGAGAACTTCATCGCGGCTTTCATCAGGGTCGCGCAACGCCTGTAAGGCGCGGCTGCGGCGCTCATTGTCGCCGTTTAAATTGTTTAACATGTGTGTAGAACCCCCGCACCGGCTGATTACGGAGCGAAAAAAGAAAACTGTCCGGAGCGAAATGTGATTCGGGCGGCAGGAATTATGGCGTGATTTTTTATTTTCAACTTGATAATAAGGGACTATGCAGCGGGTGTCTCTTAATATTTTCTTTAACGCATTAAAGGGGTTGTTACGATTCGAAAATTTAATCGAAGATGCGCCTGATTATTTACATTTGTACATTTTATATAGCCAGGAGAGGGTTTTTACGGTTGTTAATGTTTATTTTCCGTCAGGAGATGAATAAGCATTCAGGGTGGTTAATGTTATTTCTAAGTCAGTTTTACAATTAAACAGGTCTGCAGCCAGAGACGGATCGCTATCCGCTGGTTGCTCAGGAAGATAACCTATTAAAAATACAGGTAAAAGCCTGAAAAAATGAAGACCGGCAGATATGACCTGTCAGTGTACTCCTGACTGCTATAGGTCAATCCACCGCAAGACTGCCAGTAACGTGTCGCTTCAGACAGTAATCAGTTTAACCTTTCATGCCGTGTGTGAATTGTGTCGGACGACGTGGCGGCGGGTTTTGCTCCAGCCAGTCACGAACCTGTTCGGTCCGCGGCCCTCGCTCGCGGATCGCGCGTGTCAGCCTTTCCTGTGTTGTCCTCAGTTCCTGGGTCCAGTAGGTGATTTGCCACTGTTCACGAATTTCCACCTGCGACAGATCGTCGGGCGAGCGACGCTGGATAGGATTTTTCATTCATTATCCTCCTCTTTTTCAATGATGCAGCCTGAACATGACTCTCAGGCTATACCTCTATCCTGATGAAAAAAGGAAGATTGAGGTAGCGGATTAATCCCTGAATGGCCCTTAAGGCAAATAACAGGATAATTCCTGGCAGGAGGAATAAAGCACTCTATGGAAATAGAAAAGTCTCCGTCAGGGCGAAATATGCCGCTTCGCTTATAAAAAAGCATGCATGATTTTTAAACCTGAAATTTGACATTTATTTAAAATAGTCAATTATTCTGTGGTCTTTTCGTTATGGCCGCTCTCAGGTCGCTTCGCTTTTATTGATGGCGAAGCACTGTGCCTTTGCGGTTTAATCATGTTGAAGGAGTCTTTGTTTGGTGAATCGTCCCCCCAGGCCGCCTGTGGTCGTCCAGAGTAATGTGCGTGAACTTCGTCTTGCCGCCGGGCTCTCACAGCAGAGCGCTGCTGAGCGTTTTGACCTTAGCCTGCGCGTCTGGCAAACCAAAGAAGCCGCAGGTAACCCGACACTATTAAGTCAGGGAGAATATGAGTTGCTGTTATTGCTGGCTGGCTGTCATCCCCATTTTGCTCTTGCACCTCAGAGCAAAAAGTAACGGCTGCGTTAATACCCTGAAATTTACTTCTGTGGTAACCGGCTGTCTGATAACGGTAAAAAAATTATATTTAACGACTTGAAAACTGACTACTGATCCCTATTTATGGAGATGATCGGAAATATGAGTCCGATCAGATGAACTTTTGGATGAACCTGTTCAGGAGATTATCACCATGTCAGTACAACAATTTTCAGTGTTCCCTTCGCTGGCTGATTCTGTCTTTTCAGACCGCTTTAACCGCATCGATAAATTGTTCAGTCAGCTTACTGGCGACAGCCCGGTAACGTCGGTTCCCGCTTACGATCTGCAGCGGGTAGAGGATAATCGCTATGCGTTGACCGTCAGTGTACCTGGCTGGAAAGAGCATGAACTGGAGATCGAGTTACGAGGCGGACGGCTTTCAGTGGCCGGTCACAGAGAGAAACCGTCACAGGAAGCGTCTGGCGAGGCGCGGGAAGAGAACACCAGCTGGATCCACCGCGGCATTTCCCGACACGATTTCCAGCTGAGTTTTTCCATTCCAGAGCACATGAAGGTCACCGGAGCCAGCCTGGCGGAGGGTCTGCTTAGCATTGATCTGATCCAGGAAATACCGGAGAGCGAGAAACCGCGCCGTATCCCGATTGCGATCGGCGGTCAGCGAACTCTTGAACATCAGTAACATGAACAGGGCGGAAACGGCACAGGCTGTTTCCGCCTTTTTATTCACTGGCAGGTAAGAAAGTCAAAAGAGTTCAGGCGCTGGCTGCCATAAGGCTGATTTGCGACGGTAAGCCGGTATTCGTTCCGGTCAGCATGATCGGTTCACCCGCCTCAAGACTGGAGTGAAATGCAGCCTTCATCGATGCACTGATACCATCACCACACCACATCAGATGATGCTCAAAGCGGCGTTGCGCCACGGCGGGGATACCTGACGCATCTGCTGCAACTTCAACCCGAAAGCCCTGTCCGTTAAGCCGTATCGCTTCCATCCAGATCTCGGTTTCATCTGTGACACTGACTGCTTCAAGAAACAGCGGCACGGTGCTGCGTCGTTGTGAGGCCAGCGCCAGGCGCTCCCACTGACTGACTACCGCTGAATGAAAGCGCTGCTGGCGCCGCGCCGCACCTTCGCTGAGGTCAGTGCGCAGCCAGAGGTTGAGCGGCCGCAGGTAGCGATTAACATAATCATCACCACAATAGTCGGTATTCATCATCTGTAGTTCGCGATCAACATCTGCGTCCGTATTATGCGCCAGCAGATGCAACATATCCTCTTCCCGACAGGCCCAGCCGCCAGGCAGCGCAACGCTGGGCCAGTTAAATGCAGTATGGATATCAAAGAGCGTATGGCCCCCTGAGGTCATTTCACGCACACAGAGCGCACGCGTAAGCTGATTATCTGAGTAACCAGCAGGGCCAGGCGGCGTTATTAGCCCGGCACGGCGCCAGCGGCGCAGAGTTTCAGGAAGAACACCGACGAGACCACATACGGTGTCGGTAGAGTGCTGGGGCATAATTGATATCCGAAAGGCATTGAGATCCCATGAACAGGGAAGATGACGCAGTATGCGCGTCAGGAATAAATAAAGAAACAATCATTTCCAAAATCTGCCGGTGTATCGTGTGCTGAGATGGCAGTGGGTGCGGGGGATTAAACAGGGGTACAGGGCAGATGCCGGACGCAGAGACGCCCGGCGATTAAGCACACGTTACCAGTGGTACTTGTTGGAATCTTCCCACTCTTTCACTTCTTTTTCGGCACGATCTTTCTCGTAGCCGTAGCGTTCCTGAATTTTACCGACCAGCTGATCGCGCTTCCCTTCTACAACGGTCATATCATCATCCGTAAGATCACCCCATTTTTCCTTAACTTTACCTTTGAACTGCTTCCAGTTACCGCCAATGCGATCTTCGTTCATGGTGACTCTCCCATTTCCGGTTGTTATCCAGTGACCTGATGAATATCTGTATTGCCTGAAGGCTGTCAGATGAATCAAGCATGGCACAGCTTTTGCCTTTTGCAGCGAAGCGGTGTGAGCCGCATCAAATTATGGGCAAAAGGGAAGGAAAGGGGATTATCACGGCGGGGTCTATTCCGGGCGTCGTGCTGGCCAGCTTACTGCAGGCAGGGCATTGAGGGCTGGACGGGCAAACAGAAAGCCCTGGTAATAGCGTACCCCGGCACCTTCCAGCCAGAGCCACTCTTCAATTTTTTCAACCCCTTCCGCAATAACCGTAATTTCCAGTGCCTGACAGCATTTAATGATGGCCATCACAATCGCCTGACGCGGGCCACTGCGGTGGATATCGGTGATCAGCTTGCGATCGATTTTCACTTTGTCGGGCTGGAAATCTGCTAACAGCGACAGGCCAGCGAAACCGGCGCCAAAATCGTCGAGCGCCAGGCTGATCCCGGCCGCTTTCAGCTGCTGGACAGCAAACTGGAATGCGTCGAAGCGCGAGATGATCTCATCTTCGGTCACCTCAACCACCACCTGCTCTGGTCGCAATCCCTGCTGCCTGATCTGCTGGATAAGATGTTCAACAGCATTATCGATTACCACCAGCGACATGGGCAGCAGGTTGACGGAGAGCGTCTGCTCGCGCAACCCCAGATGTCTGGCCAGCTGGAAAGCGTAGGTTTTAGAGTGCAGATCGCCCTGATAGCGCTCGCTTTCTGGCAACTGCGAAAAGTAATCAGCGGGCGATGTGCCGTGCTGGCCACGTATCAAGGCTTCACAGGAGACAATCCGGCGATTTGCTGTATCCACAATAGGCTGTAGCGCAAATTCACAACGCTGACCCGGTGCCGGTTGCCAGGCTGGCTGAGATTCGGAGGTGACGGGTGTTGTCAGCGTCCACTGACTGGCAGGATCAATTTTGATAAACGTCTCTTTATCCCGCCCCTCGACGAAAGAACGCAGGAACTTCACCACCCGGTCATCTCTGATCCGTTCATCACTCAGGGTGACCCGCTTAAGCAGGGCATCCACTACGGTGTGTTTCTGATAATCACGTAAATCAAATAAGGCCATACCGGCATGACCGAAGCGACGCGCAGGGGCGTAATCCCGCATCAGCTCAATCAGGTTAAAATGCCGCTCATCCTGACTGATACGCTGGAAAACCGTGTGAACGTTGTCGACGCTACCCTCCAGCACCTGAAAAAAGTGCTGTCCGTCATAGAGCAGTATCCCGGTGACTTCAGCCTCAGCATTTTTGATACTGGCGCGCTCCACCAGCGCTTTCAATCTCTCTGGCGAGACAGAACCCGCAAGCTGGCTACGGTAAATAAGGGTGGAGAGCATAATCAGACTCACGTGGCAGAAAGTTACTGATTAAACATATCACAGAAATATTGCTGGTTAAGGGCACAACTACGACCATTATGCCGTTATATTTGCAGCATTAATTTAATCGTAGATTCAGGTAGTACTAAAGGATTCGACAATCAGGACATCAGATCGCAGTGCGGCAATAACCGGGCATAGAAATGAAGGGAAAAGAAAAACCCCCATAAAATCGGGGGCGAACAGCAGATATAGCGCATTATTATAACGTTACAGCATCCCTGGTGAGGCGCTGGTCAATCTGATATTGCCAGATTATTACGCACTTTTTATTCTCCTTACCACGTCATTCTGGCGAGGCTTTTAAGCGGGTAAAAAATCCGTTTATTTGCTATTTCGGAAAATTGTTTTGAGATTCAATCCACTGTTTCAGGCTTCAGGCGATGTCAGCACAACCAATGAATTATCAGGTTACAAATCAACCACTTTTCCAGACACTCCCTTAACGTCATCAGCACAGTAGTCAGCAACGCATGAACGTTGTCGGTCTGCAGAGACAATCAGATGTTGATATCTGCCTTATCTGAAAAAAGTGCCCCCTGTAAAAGGGGGCAAGGGTAGGAGTCAGATCGCTCTGTAAAAGAAGTGGATTTCATTACAGAGCCATTCAAAGATAGGGCAAAAACGATGTTTATGCCGCTACGGTTAACTCTTTTTTTAATTAGATATCAAACAATTAAAAAGCTAACAATATTCAATGGCTATTTAAATCAATACCTTAATCAGATATGAAAACGATTTCTAAGATTAGGATTAAAGTCCTGTTTCGGCTGCTGCTTCTGCTATAAATGGCCACAATTAAGCCATTGCTTAGCGATCTGAGACTGGTAAACAGAGCAGACTTGACCCTTAAAGCGAATAATTGTACTGTTTATATATACAGCATATTATCGATTGAGAGCCGGTGTGGGGTAGAGATGTCACAGGATGATGAGGTCTGGTCAGCATTCAGAGAAGCGATGAGGCGGGATGATACCGGTCAGTGCACAGTGAGTACCCGGGATTTTGTGGCTGAACTGGAACAACGCAAATCACCTCACACGCTTCGGGCCGCGAATACCTGGATCGAGATGCATATCACGACTTTCAGTGATATCTCAATTGAGCCTGGAGAATGTCGACTGTTCCGTGTGCCTGCGGCGCGTGATTAAAACGTGCCGCAGCGCAGACAGGATAAGAAAGGGTTTCAGCCTGACTGCTGTAACAGATACAGGCTGAAGCAGGCATCAGAGCCTGGATGTGTTCCGACGCATGTCAGACCGATCCTGGAATTTAGGATTCGCGGGGAAGCTCTTCTCGCACGCCATGCGCGCCAGATTCAATGCGACTTTGCGTTTTTTAAGCTTTAACTTCGGCAACCACTCTTTGAACTGTGCCGTTAGCGACGCTGCCTGCTGCTCGTTGGTGACACGACAGATAAATAGCTTGCTCTTGGTCTGACGACTGACATCAATGGCATAGATCTCTACACCTGCGCTGCACACTTCATATTCAACATCCGTAAACTGCATGTGTGGCCAAAGACCGGTTCTGGTTTCAAATGTGGCTAAATCCATGACGACTACCTTTTTTTATTTTAAGCGTTATTGCTACCCAACAGACTAAAGCCTGGTCGGGCCAGTGAGCATAGACCAGATTCAGCATTCCGCCAGCGATTTCACTGATTTAATCTGGCCCTGACACAAAAGGCTAAAATCTCCCACCGTCGCCTGTTATCTGACAGGTAGCCAGTCATCCTCTTATCAGAAAATCTGATGACAGACTGTCATGCTGGTTTTTCACCCCTTCAGCTCTTCAGCTCTTCAGCTTTACAAGCCCTGCCTTTGCTGCGTCTGCGACGGTATCCCACGAATTTAAATCGCCTTCTCCTTAACAATTATCATCAGCATCGCTGTTGAATTAGCGGGCTAATTATCAGATCCAAATGAATGGCTGCTTCCGCTTCATTGTGACCATCCGGCAGTGGAAATCTTCTGACAGGAGATGTGGCAAATTTATCTCAGATGATGAGATGTAAAAAGGTGTGTCAAAATAAAAATGAATAAATGGCAGAGTAGTGTTCTGGCTAGTTCACTCTGTACCATTCGCAAGGAAAAATAAAAAAATATATTCGCCATGCTTAATTAAAGCCCTGCAGACAAGAGCCGATAAGAACGATCCAACTTTAAATTATGTCCAGATTATTCTTTTTTTGCCGGGGGCAAGTATGACTATTACACAACGTCTGGTATTGATTTTCTCACTGCTTGCAATGTCACTGATTGCGCTGGTGATTATCTCTTTATCAGTAATTTCGGGCTTTCAATCCCGCTTTGAATATGTACAGATGAACGCAATACCCAGCATTCGCGATCTCAATAAATCGATCAGCGTGACCAATCAGTTGGGTATTGCGCTTTATCGCCACCACAGCACCAGCGATGCGGCAAAATTCCCTGCTGCGGAAGAGCGCATTGAGAATCTGCTTACGCAGATTAAGTCGCTCAATGATTACTACATGGCTAACGACATCTCGAACGATGAAGACAAAGCGATGACGGAACAGGCCTATAAAAATCTGGATGCGGTCCGCAGCGCATTGCCGGCATTTCTTGCCGCGTCACGCGCCCATAATGATGCGGTCACGCTGCCGTTATTGCAGAGTGAGGGCGGTATTGGTGCCGCATCCCGTAAGATGGAAGCGGATTTCACTCGTCAGATTCAGCTGAATATCGATATTGGCGAACAGCTCAGGGCGGAGAACAAGCGCGTTTATAGCCAGACCCTGTGGGCGATGTCTGGCGGATCGCTGCTGCTTATTCTGATACTGGCCGGTTTCTCCACTAAGGTGATTCTCGGCATCAAAAAGAGCCTCTCAGGCATGGTCAATACCATGACGCAGGTGAGTCATACCCTCGACCTGACTCATACCGCGGAGGTCCGCAGTAAGGATGAGATCGGCAAAACGGCGATGGCATTTAATCAGCTGCTGGCGCGCGTTTCCGGCACGCTGCTCTCCGTCAGTCACGCCGCGCAATCGGTGAGTACCGGATCAACGCAGATAGCGGCGGGCAACGAAGATCTCTCTGCACGCACGGAAGAACAGGCGGCTTCACTGGAGCAAACCTCAGCCAGCATGGCGACACTGAGCGAAACGGTGCGACAGAACTCAGAAGGTGCGCAACAGGCCAGCAGCCTGGCAAATAACGCGAATCACATGTCAATCCAGAATGGGACGGCGGTGAAGCAGATGCTCAGCACCATGGATGAAATCCGCGCCAGCTCTGCCAAAATCTCTGAAATTACCGGACTGATTGAAGGCATCGCGTTTCAGACCAATATTCTGGCGCTGAATGCGGCAGTCGAGGCAGCGCGTGCAGGCGAGCATGGTCGCGGCTTCGCCGTTGTTGCCTCTGAAGTGCGCAATCTGGCGCAGCGCTCCTCTTCTGCCGCCCGTGAAATTAAGGATCTTATCTCAACATCGGTTTCACAGGTCGAGCACGGTTTAGAGCAGGCCAGCGGCGTTGGATCTAACAGTGAAAATGTCCGTCAGGCGATTCAGCAGGTGGCCGATCTGGTCAATGAGATTGCGGCGGCTACCTCTGAGCAGAGTAAAGGCATTGAACAGGTTCATCAGGCCATTGGCCAGATGGATGAAGTGACGCAACAGAACGCCTCGCTGGTGGAAGAGGCCTCATCCGCCTCTAAGTCGCTGCAGGAGCAGGCAGAAACGCTGTCGGGGCTGGTGGCGACCTTTAAGCTGGAAAGCGATAACCGTGCAGTACAGTCGCAGCAGACCGCTGCAGTACGGCGTCCGGTATTACACACAAAGCAGCCTGAGCACCAGACCATCGACCTGACTAAGGCGAACTGGGAAAGTTTTTAATAGTTGAGCAGTAACTTAAGGGCCTCCACAATGTGGGGGCTTTTTTTATCTTAAATCAAAATAAATAAAGCGGCTTTTCCTGAAATAAATATAATATGAAATCGATTTCATTTTAAAATCGCAAATAACTCTTTAGGGTTATAAGGTTTAAATTGGAATTTGCCGGGCGTAGATATTTGTTTTGATAGTCTGGTGATAATGAGTCAGATACAGGCAGGATGTCAGTTATCGGCTATTCATGATGTAACTTGAATTTATTTATCTTCAAAACAATAACGCTGAAGTCAGGCTCGTTGCTTAATGCTTTTTGCCAGGTGTTTTTATTTCAATTTTATGATTTGTAAGGTATTTTTTTAAGTTTGGCTTAGGCAGATATTGAAGTAAATATTGTCATTTTATTCACTGTAAAATAACGCAGCGCAATCTATACTCCCTTCCGTGTTATATGTACTTCTGATTTTTTTACGAAACTCCTTTCTTCATAGCTACATTGTGCTGCATGAGGCATCTCTGGCTATGTCAAAGAAACGGTAAAAATAATATTACGAAAGCTATTTCGTGCGCTACACACCTGCACGTCTCACACATCAGAGCGGAAAAGAATGAAAAAAATACTCGACCGGATTAATTTGCCAGCGAAATTCCTGTTACTCGGATCCTTTGCGCTGGTGCTGTTTATTTTACCCACCTTTCTGTTTATTCAGACGGGCAACCAGCTTATTGATACAAAGAATGTGGAACTGACCGGTATACCGGTCGAAAGAAAGGTGCTCAAGTTGCTGAACTTGCTGCAGCGGCACCGTGCGGAAAGCGCGATCGCTATCTCGCTGAACAAGCCAGATAACGCGCCACGTATGGCGTTGGTCAGTGAGGTTAATCGCTTATCTCAGACGATTGCTGACGAATTACGTCAGAATAATGAGCAGGCGCAGCCGCTGAAGCGGCTGGAGCGGGTTAATCAGGAGTGGAGCCAGCTGCAGAACGATATTAACGCGGGCAAACTGACCCTGGCAACCAGCCTGACGCGACATGCTCAGCTGATTCAGGTGCTACTCGATACGAACCAGGATGTACTTGATTTTTATCAGCTATCGCTGGATGCCGATCTGAATACCTACCAGCTGATTGTCAGTATCTTTAGTCGTCTGCCGCAACTGACTGAAACGCTGGGACAGATTCGTGCTAGCGGCACGTCGCTGATTGCGGGTGGGAATGTGTCGGATGCCGATCGCAGCCGCATGGCATTTCAGCTTGATTATGGCAAAACGGCGCTGAGACAGTTTAGCGGCAACATGGATAAAGTATTTTCCATTGAGCCAGATCTTAAAACCACCTTTGGCAATCTGGCACAGGATGCGAACCAGCAGGCGCTGAGTGCGCTGAATCTGGCTGATAGTGTCTTTGTCAGCGGTCACGCCAGCGTGACGCCGGTTGACTATGTACGGATCTTTACCCAGGCGATTAACCGTTACGGCGAGCTGGGTGAACAAACCAGCCATCGTCTGGAAGGAATGATGCAGACGCAGATCCAGGAACGCCGCTATGCGCAATATCTGTTACTGGCAGGTCTGTTTGCCGTCGCGCTGCTGGCCATTCTGCTGGCCGTGATGATCACCCGTTCTGTTACCCGGCCGGTTAAAGAAGCGGTCGAAGTTGCCAGCCGCGTCGCGGCGGGCGATCTGACGGCACAGCTGAACGTTTCCGGCAGCAATGAGATGGCTGAGCTGCTGAATGCACTGATGCGGATGCAGCAGCGTCTTGCTCAACTGGTGTCGGATATCAAAGGTAACGCGGCTACCATCGCCAACTCCTCAGAAGAGATTGCCCGTGGCAATGGCGATCTGTCGTCGCGCACCGAGCAACAGGCGGCTTCACTGGCTGAAACGGCTGCCAGCATGGAGCAGCTGGCGGCAATCATTCAGCAGAACGCGGATAACACGCGCTTTGCCTCTGCCCGTGCAGAATCTGCCACGCAGGCTGCACTCTCCAGTGGTGCAGCAATGGATTCGGTGATGGAGACCATGCACAAAATTCGTGGCAGCTCAGGTAAAATTGAAGAGATTACCTCGGTGATCGACAGTATCGCCTTCCAGACCAACATTCTGGCACTGAATGCGGCCGTTGAAGCGGCACGCGCCGGTGAGCAGGGTAAAGGTTTTGCGGTCGTCGCGTCGGAAGTGCGGGCACTGGCACAACGTTCAGCCAGTGCAGCTAAAGAGATCAAGGGTCTGATTGAGCAGTCAGTCGGCCACGCGCAGGAAGGGATCGCCATGGCGCAGAACGCAGGCGATAAGGTGAAACAGAGCGTCAGCGCCATTGAACAGACCTCTCAGCTGATGCGCGACATCACTTCTTCATCCGAAGAGCAGAGCAGTGGTATCTCGCAGGTCAATATTGCGGTGAACCAGATGGATCAGGTGACGCAGCAGAACGCCGTGCTGGTTGAAGAGTCGGCCTCCTCAGCTGATGAGCTCGCCGCGCGCGCAGGGCAGTTACGTACGATGGTTGCGGTGTTCCAGACTGCATAATGGTGTTAAACAGCCGCCTTTGGGCGGCTGTTCTCTTCTCAGCATTTATTCCGCGCTATGCCTGATGATCCTGCAGACAGGCCAGATACTTCTCTCCCGACCGCATCACCTTCTCTTTTGCCTGCTGATGGATATCCTGCCCTTCAAACGCGCCATACAGTTGCCCGAATGTCACGCCGGAGAGCCGATGCAGTATGTCGCCTACCGTAGCGGCTGACAGCGGCAGCATATTCGGGTAGCTCCACATAAACGACACGCCATGCGCACCCGGCGTGACCTGGATAATATCACCCGCCAGAATCATCCCATCACCTTCGTCCCAGTGCAGCACGCTGCCGCCGGGAAAATGACCGCCCAGCCGTAACAGCGTCACAGAGGGCATCAGCGTCAGCGACTCGCCCTGCCATAACTGGATATGCGGACTCTTCCGCACAATCCATTGACGATCGCGGGCGTGCAGATGAATGGGCGCATTAAACGCTTCAGCCCACTCCTGCATGGTGGTGTAGTAGTGCGGATGTGAAATCGCGATAGCATCAATGCCGCCCAGCGCCGCGATCAACGTGTAGGTGGCATCATCAAGGTTGGCAATGCAGTCCCACAGTACGTTGCCATGCGGCGTGCGCAGCAGAAAAGCGCGCTGGTTAATGGCAAACTCAGGCACGGTTTTAAGACTTAACAGCGCATCGCTGTGAGCCGTCCACTTATTGGCGTGGCTGGCGCGCAGTTCATCAAACGCGAGCCAGCGCTGACCGGCGGCTGGAACGTACTGGCGTTCATCATCACAGATTTTACAGTGCTGATGAGTGGAATGAGCGGGATAAGCCGTTCCGCAGGCGGTACATAACATCGTCATGGTGATCTCCTTTGTCTCACTCAATCTTATGCACACCTGCGAAAACCGCACTTTCCTGAGGCCATTTCGTTACGCGATTACGGCTGGCGGCGAAGGGTAATCCGGGTGAGTTCTGAGGGACGACCCAGCCTCACCGCCATGCCTGGCCAGAGTGCCGTGCCGTTATTCACATAGAGCTGCATTCCGCCGACCTGATAAAGCCCGGAAACAAACCCGGCGTTGGGTTTAGCAAACAGCCTGTCCAGCCCGATAATCAGGCCGCCATGTGTATGTCCTGAGAGCTGCACATCCACGCCCTGCGCTGCGTTCTGGCGTGCATTGCGTGGCTGGTGATCCAGCAGGATTACCGGCGCGTTTTCAGGTGCCTGTTCCAGCGCGCGGGCCAGATCCGGGCCGACCGCGTTTCTGCCGGGTGCGGAGGCGTCCGGCAGGCCGGCAATCACCAGCTTTGCGGTTCCGCGCTGGATCACGGTATGGCTGTTGAGCAGAGGTTGCAGACCCAGAGAGGCCAGATGCGCCGTCCAGATTGCCTGATGGAAGAAATATTCGTGGTTGCCGGTGATAGCCCATACGCCGTCAGGCGCTGCCAGCCCGCGCAGCGGCGCAACGTCCTGCCGTCGATGCGCCAGGCTGCCATCGATCACATCGCCCGTGACCACAATCAGATCGGCTTTGAGAGACATTGCCCGTTCAACCATTGCGGCGGTCCAGCCCGCATTAAACAACCGGGTGATATGCAGGTCGGTCAGCTGCAGCAGCTGATAGCCATCGAATTCAGCGGGCAGGTTGGGCAGTGTAAGGGTCACCTCTTTGACCGGCGGCACGCGTATCGCCTGCTGAACGCCAAAGGCAGCCAGCCCCATCGCCAGCACAACGGCCAGATAGCGAACACCGGGAACCAGCTCCAGCGGATGACGCAACAGCAGGGCAATCAGCATGACCGCATCCATCAGCATCTGAAGCAGCGCCAGCAGCAGCACGGTGCTGTACGCCCAGTTAAACAGAATGATGATGATGCGGGGCATTTCAGCGGAGAAGATCCCGCCCGAGGTAAAACGGCTCACCAGAAGATATTGTGACGCCAGCAGCACCAGAGCGGAGAGCAGGATCTTTATAGCCAGTGGCAGGGACAAAGGAATAATGACGCGCGCAATTACATACCAGCTGGGTAAGCTGAAAATCAGGTGAAACATGGCATTTTTCCGGTAGGGCGCTGAACATCTGCGCAGGCAAAAAAGAGTCGATCGTTTATAGAGCCGTTTTCAGGACTGTAGTGTATATGATGTTACCGTCAGGCTTGCTACACGTCGGGTGCTTTACAGGCGGTAAAGCAGGCAGAGAGGATCGATAAAACTTCAGGGCGCAACAATGAGAACAGCGTGACCGGAGCACCGGCCACGCTGGCAACATTCACGTATTGAGACGCCTGACTAGCGTAAAACGCCTGAGGTCGTCCGGGTCTCGTCAGTTACACGTTTCATGGATATCGGAATGCTTTTATAGGCGGGAATGCCGCTTTTGGTATCGTGGCTGTCGAGCGGAACCATCACATTGGCCTCCGGGTAGTAAGCGCCCACCGAACCTGGGGCCATATCAATAATCACGATGGTCAGGTTTTTCATCTGGCGCGAGGTGGGATTGCCATCCGGGTCCAGCGCCATCAGATCGACACGGTCACCGACCCGTAACTGTCGCTTCTCCGCCTCTTCTGCATTGATAAACAGCACATCGCGGCGGCCTGTCACGCCACGATAGCGGTCATTCAGCCCGTAAAGCGTGGTGTTGTATTGATCGTGACTGCGCAAGGTAGTGAGCACCAGATCATGGCACTTCAGTGATCGGGGATCTTCATTGATGCCCTGCATCACTTTAAACTGAGCACGGCCAGATGGCGTCAGCCAGACCCGTTCTGAGGCGGCATTATAGAGCCGGAAACCGCCCGGATGCTTAATCCTCTCATTGAAGTTTTCAAACGCCGGGAACACCGCTTCAATGGCATCGCGGATGCGGCTGTAATCGGCTGCCATGGCCGACCAGTCAACCACGCTGTCCGGCAGCGTTGCCTTCGCCAGTGAGGCGACCAGCGCCGGTTCAGACTTAAGATGGGGTGAGGCGGGATCCAGCGAACCGCGTGAGGCATGCACCATCGACATCGAATCTTCCACGGTGACGCTCTGCGCGCCGGTTGCCTGAACATCGGTCTCTGTTCGGCCCAGCACCGGCAGCAGATAATTATGTTTACCCAGTAACAGGTGCGAGCGGTTCAGTTTGGTCGCCATATGCACCACCAGATCAAGATTGCGCATCGCCGGGAACGTGACCTGTGGATCGGAAATCGCTTCCGCCAGGTTGCCGCCCAGACACAGCAACGCTTTGGCTTTGCCGTCGCGCATCGCCTTTATTGCCTCAATGGCGCCGTGACCATGCTTCTGCGGCGGGCGGAAACCAAACACCCTCTCTATGCCATCCAGCAGCGACTGCGGCGGGATCTCTGTGATGCCCACTGTGCGATCGCCCTGCACATTGGAGTGACCGCGTAACGGACAGATACCTGCACCCGGCTTGCCGATATTGCCGCGCATCAGCAGCAGGTTAGCGATTTGCTGCACGTTCTGAGTGCCGTACTGGTGCTGAGTAATTCCCATGCCATAACAGATGATGGTACGTTCAGCGCTGGCGTAGAGCCGGGCGATATGCTGGATTTCCTCACGCGCCATGCCCGAGACTTTCAGGATATGCTCCCAGTCTGTGCTTTCCAGGTCGGCTTTCAGGGCGTCAAAGCCTTCAGTGTGCTCAGTAATAAATGCTTCATCAATGACGCCGGGTTCGCCTTTGCTCTGCGCCTCCTCGTGCATAGTGAGCAGGATCTTCATCACCCCTTTCAACATCGCTGCGTCACCGCCAACCCTGACCTTGTAGTAGGTCGATGCCAGCTCAGTGGAGCTCATTGACAGCATTTCAATCGGGCTCTGCGGCGAAGTAAAGCGCTCCAGGCCACGTTCACGCAGCGGGTTGATCGCCACAATAGTGGCACCGCGTTTCGACACTTCCCGTAGCGTGCCCAGCATGCGCGGATGGTTAGTACCTGGATTGTGGCCGATACAGAGCACCAGGTCGCAGTGATCAAAATCTTCCAGCTCTACCGTCCCTTTGCCGACGCCAATTGACTCCGGCAGCCCGACACTGGTCGGTTCATGGCACATGTTTGAGCAGTCGGGGAAGTTATTGGTGCCATATTCGCGGGCGAAGAGTTGCCACAGAAACGCCGCTTCATTGGAGGCGCGTCCCGAGGTATAAAACTCTACGCTGTCCGGATCGTCGTAGCTGCGCAGATGTTCTCCAATCTCCCGGAATGCCGTCTCCCATTCGATGGGCTGATAGGTATCTGTAGCGGCATCGTACTTCATCGGATGGGTCAGGCGGCCTTCGCCCTCCAGATGCAGTGCGCTGCGCTCCCACAGTTCAGTCACGGTATGAGCGGCAAAAAATTCCGGTGTAGTGCGTTTGCTGGTGGCTTCCCAGGAGACGGCTTTTGCGCCGTTTTCGCAGAACTCAAAGGATGAGGCATGTTGCGGGTCGGGCCAGGCGCAGCCCGGACAGTCAAAGCCCTGCGGCTGGTTGACTTTAAACAGGGCGATCACATCCTGTTTCACAGACATCTGGCCGCGGATAGCATCGGCAACCGCCTTCAATGCGCCCCAGCCTCCGGCAGCACCCCCATAAGGAGCGATGCCATTTGTGCGATTTTGCTCTTTCATAATGCTCCACATTGTCTCTGTTGTTATTTGTTAAGCCTGGTACAGAAATAGTTGCAACAACGTGGAAACTGGCTGTTATTCAGGGAAATTATTTCTCAAAATGTTTCGACAGTCCGAAACGTAAGCCGCAAATCAGTTCAGCACATCAGATGAAGCGCAGCGCATCCGGACTGTTGCAGAATAAGCGGCGCGCGAGTTCCGCCGACAGGGTGATGATGCAGCGAAAGGGTGAAGGATAAATCTTTACCATCAGATAACGGCGGGTAAGTGAGCCAGTTTATTCAGGGCTGGACGGCGATCGCAGTAACGCACTCCATGTCTGAACAGATGCGCCATAATTCGGAGAGCAACCTTATGAAAAGAGCCTTACTTTTTCTGATCTTACTTTCCACCTATAGTCTGATACCCGCTAAAGCCAGTGGCCCGGTTCGGGCAGGAGAGCTGCGTCCCATGAAGATTATTATGACGATCAACCATCAGTCGTATGAGATTGCGCTGGCGGATAACGCCACCGCGGAAGCATTTGTACAGCAACTCCCGCTGACCATGACGATGGAGGAGCTGAACGGCAATGAGAAGTTTGCAGACCTGCCTGCTGCTCTTAATAGCGATCCGCATAAACCCGGCACGATCCAGCAGGGCGATGTGATGCTGTATGGCAATAAGACGCTGGTTCTTTTTTACGAGACATTCCAGACCTCCTATAGCTACACGCCAATAGGAAAGGTGCTGTCGACAGATAGCCTCAAAAAGCGTGTCGGTGAGGGGGGGATTGACGTACGGTTCTCCCGGCCATAACTGATATCAAAATCTGAAATAACCGGCTGGTAAAGGATTCATATCGCGCTGAGTCTGGCCAGGGTGGCATCTGGCATGACGGACTACGTTATGTTCTGGCCGCGGCCAGACATTGTGATTCTCTTCGGGAAGCGACACTGTCAGGCAGGTCGGCCAGCCTGACAGTTCAGCCATTACTTCTTCTTATTCAGCATCGACTTCAGGTCAGCAAAGGGATTGTAGGTGGCCTCACCAACATCTTTTTGTGCGTCCTCGCCAGCCACTACACGGGTGCCATACTGGTCAGCCTCGGTGTACTTTGAGTGCTCGTGGTCATGACAATAGAGACACAACAACTCCCAGTTACTGCCATCTTCCGGGTTGTTAGTGTGGTCGTGATCGATATGGTGAACCGTCAGTTCGCGCAGGTTTGAATAAACAAACTCGCGTGAGCAGCGTCCACACACCCACGGATAGATTTTAAGTGCTTTCTCACGGTAGCCGCTTTCCAGCCGCGTGTAGTTTTTAGGGATCAAAGCCATTGCCGGGATAACCTGTTATGAAGAGAAAATTTCACGATAGTGATGCCAATATATCCCATAACGGAACAGAAGAAGAAATCATCGTGTTCCTCGGGACGGGAGGCTTTAAAATCCAGAGGGTTAGCTGAAAATCAGCGTAGCCGCCTTATAGGATTTTTCCAGCACGTCTCGCAATCCTGAATAACTGCCGGGCCTGTGAGAAGGCACAAAATCATGTCGCTGTGATGAAAACTCAAAAATGATATATCTCTACGTTCCCGCTCACGCTAACCCAATTAATCAGCAGGATAGCGCCCAAAACATCCCTGTTTACCGCTTTGCTTAAAAAATGATATCAAATGTAATGCATGACACCATAAACGGCCCAGAAAATGGCGTTAGCACCTAGATAAGTCCAGCATCCCAGTAGGCTATGGGTTCACGACGGGTGCGGAGTTTAGGCAGGAAGGCCAGTAAATAGAGGGCAGAGGCGATAAGCGAAACGAAGTAGAAAAATTTCATGGTTTTCTCCTGATCATTATCCTTTATTTGAGAATAGTCAGGGCTCACCATTTTGCTTAATGCATCAGCAGATTCGTTATGGATCGGCTTTCTCTTTGATGCCCACATCGGATGTCAGCACAGTTAAATCCACGATAAATCGAAAATGCAGCGTCACGGTACGATCAGCCAGCCTTAAGAAAAGATCACGTCAGGATGTTCAGCCTGAGGTTACACCCTATAATCAACGCTGTTTGTTAGCCTGCAGGAATGCAGGTTTTGCACCCGCCCAAAAGGAAGAGATCCCGCTGATGTTTTCTCGTTTTTTTATTTATCGTCCCGTTTTTGCATGGGTTGTTGCCATTTTAATCATGCTGCTTGGCGCGCTCTCTATTACCCTGTTGCCGGTTGAACAATATCCCGATGTTGCGCCACCTTCGGTGAATATCAGCGCAACGTATACCGGTGCTTCTGCGGAGACGCTGGAGAACAGCGTCACGCAGGTGATCGAGCAGCAGCTTACCGGGCTGGATAATCTGCTCTATTTTACCTCCAGCAGCAGTTCACAGGGGAATGTGTCGGTTACCGTCACATTCAGTCAGGGCACCGATCCGGACACGGCTCAGGTGCAGGTGCAGAACAAGGTGCAGCAGGCGCTCTCCCGTCTGCCCAGCGAAGTGCAGCAGCTTGGTGTTACCGTGACCAAATCGCAGTCAAACTTCCTGCTGGTGATGGGGTTGTATGACACCACGGGCAAAAGCAACAGCACGGATATCGGTGACTGGCTGGTCAGTAATATGCAGGAGCCGCTGGCCAGGACCGAAGGGGTCGGTGACATCCAGGTGTTCGGCGGTCAATACGCGATGCGCATCTGGCTCGATCCCTTCAAACTAAACTCCTTTGCGTTGCAGCCCTCCGATGTGTCGGCGGCGATACGCTCGCAGAACATTCAGGTTTCAGCCGGTAAAATCGGCGGCCTGCCATCGCCCGACAATCAGCAGCTTACCGCCACGGTCAGAGCGCAGTCGCGACTGCAGACGCCGGATCAGTTCCGAAACATCATCGTTAAAAGCGACAAAAGCGGTGCCATCGTGCGTGTGGGTGATGTGGCGCGGGTGGAGCTGGGCGGCGAATCCTATGACATGACCACCCGACTCAACGGGCATCCTGCGGCAGGGGTCGGAGTGATGCTGGCGCCGGGCGCGAATGCGCTGGCAACCGCGACGCTGGTGAAAAACAAAGTTGAAGAGTATCGCCACTCAATGCCGGAAGGTTATGAGGTGGCCTATGCGCTCGACAGCACTGACTTCATCAAAATCTCCGTTGAGGATGTGGTGATCACCCTGATCGAAGCGATCGCGCTGGTAGTGATGGTGATGTACCTGTTCCTGCAGAATATCCGTGCGACGCTGATCCCTGCGCTGGCGGTGCCGGTGGTACTGCTCGGCACCTTTGGCGTACTGGCGCTGTGCGGCTACACCATCAATACCCTGACGCTGTTTGCTATGGTGCTGGCCATCGGGCTGCTGGTGGATGATGCCATCGTGGTCGTCGAAAACGTCGAACGCATTATGCATGACGAAGGTCTGCCGGCGCGTGAGGCAACGGAAAAGTCGATGAAAGAGATCTCCGGCGCGCTGGTGGCTATCGCGCTGGTGCTCTCCGCAGTATTTCTGCCTATGGCCTTTTTCGCCGGGTCGACCGGTGTGATTTATCGGCAGTTCTCCATCACCATCATCGCCGCCATGACCTTCTCCGTGGTGGTGGCACTGACCCTGACGCCTGCACTGTGTGGCATGTTGCTGCGGCCGACCTCACCCCATCGTAAAGGCTTCTTTGGCGGTTTTAACCGCTTTTATGCCGCCACCGAGCGCCAGTATCGTCACAAAGTGGTGAGCACTCTGCGCCGTCCGCTGATCATGGTATCGCTTTATGCGGCTATGGGCGTTGTGCTGTTTGTGATGTTTACCCGCTTGCCGGGTAGCTTCCTGCCGACTGAAGATCAGGGCAGCATCATGCTTCAGGCGACATTGCCAGCGGGTGCCACGGCCAGTCGCACTGAGGCAGTCAATCAGCAGATTGTTGACTGGTTCCTGACTGAAGAGAAACAGAATATTGATGTGGTCTTCACCATCAACGGTTTTAACTTCAGCGGTGCTGCGCAGAATGCCGGTATGGCGTTTATTAAGCTTAAGAACTGGGATCAGCGACCGGGTAGTGAAAACTCTGCCGAAGCGATTGCCGGGCGCGCCACCTACGCGCTGGCGTCGATTCGGGACGCGCAGATCTTTGCGCTGACGCCGCCGTCGGTGCCGGGTCTGGGACAGAACAACGGCTTTACTTATGAGCTGCTGGCCAGTGGTGGCACCACGCGTGAGCAACTGGGCAACCTGCGCGATCAGCTCTTACAAAGCGCAGCGCAAAGTCCGGAACTGCTCGGCGTGCGGGCCAATATCCTGCCGCAAACGCCGCAGTTGCAGGTCGATATTGATACCAGCAAAGCGGTGGCACTGGGACTGCAGCTGGATGACGTGACCGATACGCTGACCAGCGCCTGGGGCGGTGCCTATATCAATGACTTCATCGACCGGGGTCGGGTAAAGCGGGTCTATGTTCAGGGCGACGGTCAGTATCGTTCATCACCTTCGGATCTGGATAAATGGTACATCCGTAACAGTGAGGGCACCATGACGCCATTCTCGGCGTTTGCCTCGACCCGATGGACCATGGGACCCGAAAGCCTTAACCGCTACAACGGCTCTGCCTCCTACGAAATACAGGGGCAGAACGCCGAAGGGTTCAGCTCCGGCGATGCCATGAACACCATTGAGCGACTGGCCAATGAACTCCCGGCAGGGATCACAGGAGCATGGAGCGGTCTTTCGCTGCAGGAGAAGCAGGCGGGCGGGCAGTCAACCACGCTGTATGCGATCTCGATTCTGGTGGTGTTCCTCTGTCTTGCTGCGCTGTATGAGAGCTGGTCGGTGCCTTTCTCCGTGCTGTTAGCGGTGCCGCTCGGCGTGCTGGGTACCGTGCTGGCGGTGGCACTGCGCGGATTAAGCAATGATATCTACTTCCAGGTGGCGTTGCTGACCACAGTTGGACTCACCTCCAAAAACGCGATACTGATCATCGAATTTGCGGAGGATGCGGTTCGTCGGGGAAGTTCGCTGAGTGCGGCTGCGTTGCAGGCTGCGCGAACCCGTCTGCGGCCGATTATGATGACGTCGCTGGCCTTTATCGCCGGGGTGATCCCGCTGGCGGTGGCGACGGGTGCCGGTGCTAACAGCCGCATCGCCATCGGCACCGGTATTATCGGCGGTACACTGGCAGGCACGGTACTGGCGCTGTTCTTTGTTCCGCTCTTCTTTGTGCTGGTGAAGCACTACCTGACCCGCCATCGCAAAGGCCAATAACGCAGAAAGCCCGTCTGCAGGCGGCTGCAGACGGGCTGGGATCAATGATCAGCGGAAGATTACAAATGCTGTTTAAAGAAGGCGGTCAGCTTCGCAAACGGGATCAGGTCAGTGCGGTCATAAAGGTCCACATGGCCTGCATCAGGCACGATATAGAGCTCTTTGGGCTGTGCCGCACGCTGGAACGCATCTTCGCTGAACTCGCGTGAATGCGCTTTATCACCCGTGATGAAGAGCATCGGGCGCGGTGAGATGGTCTCAATGTCATTAAACGGATAAAAGTTCATGAATTTCACGTTGCTGGTGAGCGTCGGGTGCGTGGTCAGCGCAGCTGAACTGTTTTTCGGTGTGAACTCACCGCGAGGCGTCCGGTAAAAATCATAGAACTCTTTGGCTATCGGAGGCGAATCAGCATCGATTTTATGTGGTGTACCACTGGTGTACTCAGTTTTACCCCCGGTGAACTCTACATAGCGTTGCTGTGCCGCCGCTTCAATGATTTGCTTGCGCTGCGCCAGTGTCTGGCTTTTATTCAGCGCATTACGGTTGGCTGACCCCATGTCATACATGCTGACGGTAGCAATGGCTTTCATGCGGGGATCAATCTTCGCTGCGCTGATGACAAAACTGCCACTGCCACAGATACCCAGCACACCAATCCTGTCGCGATCGACAAATTCGCGGGTACCCAGGTAATCCACGGCGGCGCTGAAGTCTTCGGCATAGATATCCGGAGAGACCGCGTTGCGTGGCTGGCCTTCACTTTCGCCCCAGAATGAAAGATCAATTGCCAGGGTAACAAATCCCTGCTCAGCCATTTTCTGCGCATAGAGGCTGGCGCTCTGCTCTTTGACTGCGCCCATCGGATGACCTACCACAATCGCCGGAAGGCGCGCCGTTTTACCGGCCTCTTTTGGTCTGTACAGCGTGCCGGTCACACCCATCTGATACTGGTTTTTAAAGGTGACTTTCTCGCGGGTGACTTTATCGCTTTGATAAAAGTTATCGGCGCCGCGTGACATATCGGCAGCGCTGGCCGCAAATGAACTGATCAACAGTCCAAACATCAGGGTTAATGCTCTCATAAGAAGATCCTTATCGGGGTTGACGACGTGAGGGCAACGGGTTGCCCGGTTAAACAACACATCTGCTATCAGGCAGCGCTTTCCTTACGGGCGGTGATCATCGCCAGTCCGGCGGCAGTGACCAGTAATGTGGCGCTGATGGCAAAGGTGGTCTGCCAGCCTGCATGGTCAAAGGCCAGGCCACCCAGCGTCGACCCCAAAGCAATCGACAGCTGTACGATGGCCACCATTAATCCGCCGCCGGTCTCGGCATTTTCCGGAAAGGTTCTGGCGATCCAGGCCCACCATCCGGTTGGTGCCGCTGTTGCCACCAGTCCCCAGATGCCAAGCAGTGGCGCCACCAGCCACAGGTGATGACCGAACACCATGAGCAGCATCGCAACCAGCGCCATAATCAACGGGATAATCATCAGGGTCAGATAGAATCCGCGCTGCAAAACAGCACCGATAATCAGCGTGCCGATAAAGCCGGCGACGCCAATGGTCAGCAGCACCAGCGACAGCGCAGAAACGTCAACCTGTGTCACGGTTTCCAGAAACGGGCGGAGATAGGTAAACAGGGTGAACTGGCCCATAAAGAGCAGGCCGCAGGCGGTCATACCCACCGTAACCAGTGGCGAACGCAGCAGCTGCAGAATTTTTCCTCTGCGCTGCCGGGCCGAGTTGACCGGCATCGATGGCAGCGTGAACGCCTGCCAGATCAGGGCGATCAATGCTACCGGCACCAGGCTGAAAAAAGCCCCGCGCCAGCCAATGACAGAACCGAGATAGCTGCCCAGCGGTGCAGCGATAACCGTCGCCAGCGCATTGCCGCCGTTGAAAATGGCCAGCGCGCGCGGCACCTGCCCGGTAGGGACCAGCCGGATAGCGACCGCCGCTGACATCGACCAGAAACCGCCAATCACCACGCCAATCAATGCCCGGCCAGTCATGTAAGTCAGATAGTTGGGTGCCATCGCCACCATCAATCCGGATAGTGCCATTACCAGCGTGAGCGCCAGCAACAGAATTTTGCGGTCGAGGTTCCCTGCGATGCGGGTTATTGAGAGGCTGGTGATCACTGCCAGTGCGCCGGAGATAGCGATGCCCTGTCCGACCAGACCTTCGCTGACCGCCAGATCTTGTGATAACGGCGATAACAGGCTGACCGGCATGAATTCAGAGGCGATGAGCGCGAATACACACAGCGTCATTGCCCATACACCACCCCAGTGCGCTTCTTTATGCCGGGGGGAACAGTCAGTTGTTTCCGTGGAAGTCATGTTGTGTCCTGTTTCATTGTTTGCGGTGCTGATGAACTCAGGAAATTTTACTGTTTCGCTTTATATTGACTAGCTAATGAATCCTTAATGGGGTTATAACCAGAACTTATAAATCTATCGGCGGGAGTGCAGTATGAAGCGCAACATGAATGACCTGCAGGCTTTTATTACCGTGGCGCGTGAGGGCAGCTTTACCCGCGCGGCAGCGCTGCTGGGCGTGACGCAGCCCGCGTTAAGTCAGACCATTACCGCGCTGGAAAACCGGATGGAGATTCGGCTGCTTACCCGCACGACCCGTAACGTCTCACCGACCGCGGCGGGTGAACGGTTAATCCAGGCGATTGGCAATCGGTTCGATGAAATTGAGGCGGAACTGGATATGCTGACCGCGATGCGGGACAAGCCAGCCGGCACGGTACGGATCACCTGCGGGCCGCATATTCTGAGCTCACTCCTGATGCCAAAGCTGACGCCATTGCTGGCGGCTTATCCTGATATCCGGCTTGAGTTCGATGCTAATCATGGCTTACGCAATATCGTGGCCGATCGATTTGATGCAGGGGTCAGGATGGGAGACACCATTGATAAAGACATGGTGGCGATGCCGATAAGCCCGCCATTACGGATGGCTGCGGTGGCCACGCCCGACTACTTTCGTCGTCATGCTGCGCCGCAGGTTCCGCAGGATCTGCTGCATCACAACTGCATTAATATGCGGCAGGCCACAGCGGGTGGGTTGTACGTCTGGGAGTTTGACGGTGAAGAGGGGCCGTTAAATGTGCGGGTAGATGGACAACTGACGTTCAACACTTCGGCACACATTGCAGAAGCGGCTCTCGCCGGGCTGGGGATCGCTTTCCTGCCTGAGCAGGAAGTCGCAGAAGGGCTGGAGCAGGGCACCTTGATCCGCGTGCTGGAGCGCTGGTGCGAGCCGTTTCCCGGCTATTACCTCTACTATCCCAGCCGCAAGCAACATTCACCCGCTTTTACCCTGGTCAGAGAGGCATTAAGGCTAAAAGAGGGGGCATGATGAACCTTATTGGAATAGATGCCATTCCATGGCGTAATACGTCCTAAAGCGCTTTATTCAGAATTACTTAGAAGGACGGCGACTAATTTTGCCTCCTTTCCGACCGGCTTCCCTGGCTTTTTCAGGATCGTTTTTGAAATTGCCCCCACTGGCCTTGCCTCCTGCACTGCCAGCTTCACTCGCCCGTTCTGGATCGTTGGCAAAATTGCCGGCACCACCTCTGTATTTCTGTTGTGTCATAGGAAGACCTCATATCAATGTTCCATTAGATAAAAAGGACTAGCTAGTCACACCTGCAAGCATAGTCGCCCGCTTCGTTTATGCAAATGCACAGACTTAAATTATTGATAGGTCTGATTTTAATTTTTCGCAGAGGGATAGCTGGCAGCAGCTGGATGAGAAAATCACGTTCGCCGCGCAGGATGAACAGCAGGAAGCGAGGGGATCAATGGGCTACGGTTCCGGCGACACGCTGCCAGATTTACGCGACCTGCCTGCCGAAGCTCGGGAGCGCTGCGAACAGCACTGGAACCAGCAGAGTGACAGATAAACAGAAATAGCGCCGCTTTGTTTGTTAGCGGTGAAGTCTCCTGTTTAAGAGAGACGCCTGGAAGCGGCAGAATAAACCTCTGAGCGCTCTCTTTTCCCGACAGCCACCACAAAAACCACCACCCGGTCATCAATAACCTGGTATACAAGTCGATAACCGGATGACTTTAGCTTGATCTTATAGCAGTCAGGCATCCCGCTGAGTTTGTTCGCCTCAATTCTGGGTGACTCAAGACACTCAGCCAGCTTCTTTTTAAGCTGTTCACGTACTGTCGGGCCCAGCTTGCGCCACTCTTTCAGTGCCCTCTGATCGAACTCCAGTTGCCAGGTCATTAAAGGTCATCCAGTGTGACCCGGACAGGCTCAGGGTTTCGCAGGCGTTCTTTAACTATGTCTACTAACGCCGCATCTTCGTCACTGAGTAACGTTTGCTTAAAGGGAAGACGTTCATTATCTGCAATATATTCAAGCATCAGGCGCAGCGCATCAGAAGGAGTCACACCCATTTTTTCGAGCGCAGCATAGGATCGTGTCTTCAGGTCATCATCGATTCGAATGTTAATTGTGCCCATAGCGAGTTCCTTTGTATTTACACTTGACATTACAATTGTCGCACTGATGAGTCTGTATCGCAAACAGTAAACATCAGTCACCCGCACAGCCTTATATCTTCCCGGTAAAATCACGCTAAAGCTTATTTTATGCTACGAAAATATAACATCTTCATCCATTAAACCAACTGCAGCAATCGTTAAAGGTTTTCCCGCTACTGGCGATAACCAACAGGCGTTGAGCGCGCCGATCATTGATGAACCCGGCACTCCGCGACGAGTTCTGAACGCGAACGGACCTGCTTTTAGCCCTCCTTTTATACACACCAGAAAGCGCTAATTTAAGCGCAAATTACTCAAATAAAAGCGAAAATAATAATATGTCGATCATTAAGACGATCAAAAGACACCTGCCTGTTGCCCGTCTTAGGCGTAGCAGTCAGCCTGCCAATGGCACCTACGATTGTCGTGCGTTGCCAGATTCACTGGCCTCCGTGGGTTTAAGCTCGCGGGCGGGCGGCATCCTGATGACCTTCGTTCCGCCTGAAGCCGATTTTCAGCGGGTCAGTAAGGCCTGGCAGCGATTCAATTCCGCCGACCTGACGGTGTTGACGCTCTCTTCCAACGGCGCGCTGAGCAGCAGCAGATCGCAAAGCACCTACTGTGATGGCAATGGCCCGGAGGGAAGCTACCTCTGGCTGCCGGACACACTGATCGCACGCCATGAGACGCATATTGTTGATCTGCATGTCGCCGACACGCAGACTGCCAGCCAGCGCATCACCGCCATCCAGCAGGAGCTGGCGCGCTTGCAGGTGCGGATGCCGCTCTCGGCCGATCGTACTTTCGCCATGATTTACTGCGACGGATTATCGGCATCCGAAGGCTTTCTGATGCAGGCCTGGTATAACAGCGGGCGCTTTCCCTGCCTGGCGATTGGCGGTTCGGCGGGAGGCAAAATCACCTTTGATGGCACCTGGATTGGTACAGGTGGCAAGGTGTTGCAGGGCAAGGCTGTGATTGTGTTCTGCCAGATGGCGCCAGGAAAATCATTTGCTCCTTTTAAAAGCCAGAACTTTACGCCACGCGATCAGAGCTGGCTGATTGCTGAAGCCGATCCGGTTGCGCGTACTGTAACGTCAGTATTTAACCGCCAGGGGCAGCAGCAATCGTTTGTTGCGGCGCTGTGTGAACATCTCAACTGCAACGAAGCGCAACTGAGCGAACGGCTAAAGGGACTCACTTTTGGCGTTAAAGTTGGCGGCGAGTACTTTATTCGCTCAATCGCCAAAATTGAATCGGGCGGCGTACACTTTTTCTGCGATCTTGAGTTTGGCGATCGACTGTTCCTGATGGAAGAGAAAGACTTTAAACAGACGACGCAGCAGGAGTGGCAGGCTTTTACCGCTCAGCATGGCAAACCCGCGGCGATCCTGATGAACGACTGTATCCTGCGCCGTGTCGGTAATGCCGATAAGCTGCATAATGCCCATTTCTTCAAAGGCATTGCCGCCGCCGGTTTTTCCAGCTTCGGCGAAATCCTGGGTGTGCCCATCAATCAGACGCTCTCCGCGCTGGTGTTCTTTAATCATGACGTTAAAGCGATGAGCCAGTTCCCGGTAGAGTACGCCGGCTACGCGGCACACTACGCGCAGCGAGCGTTGCGCCGCTGGGAAGCGCTGAACAGCATCCAGACGCGGGTGCTGGATCGGGTTATCACTTATCAGCAGGCGCTGACGCCGCTGATGGAGGCGCTGCCGGTGCTGGAAACAGCCACTCAGAGCCAGGGAGAAACCCTGAGCCTGGCAGAGAGCAGTATCCGTAACATCAGTAACATCGCCACCGAGAGTCAGCAGGCGCAGGGCCGGCTGGATGATGGTCTGGACGATCTGGAGAAAATTTCCAACGGCATCAATGAGATTACGCATGGCATCAGCAATATTGCTTTCCAGACCAACATCCTGGCGCTGAATGCCGCAGTAGAAGCGGCTCGTGCAGGCGAGGCTGGGCGGGGATTTGCTGTGGTCGCGGGCGAAGTTCGTCGTCTGGCGCACTCCTCAAAAGAGCAGGCTGAAGCTACGGCCAGTAACATCGGTGAGGCAGTCAGCACCATCTCACGTATCCGGCTGGTGGCCAGTGATTCGGCGCAGACCGCCGCCCAGATGGCAGAGCGCAGTATCAGTGCAGCCGATACGCTGGCGGCCATGAATCAACAGACGCGACATGAGCGCGCTGACATTGCGAAGCATCTCGGCAGCCTGCGTGAACTGACGCAGGGGATGGATGCGATGCAGGAAGCCGTCGCGCAGCTCAAGGTGTTACAAACTCTTTCCGGTGCGCAGGTTAAGGGCTGATTTATCAGCATAAAAGACAAAAAAGTGCGGTGTAAGCGTAACGACCAGGCAGGGCGGGCTTTCAGTTGTTACACTTGTCGGTGATTAACCACGCAGAGGTATGAATGAAAATTAAAAGTTATGCAGCCATGCAGGCTGGCCAGGCCCTTGAACTCTATGAGTACGATGCCGCCGAACTGGCAGCCGAAGAAGTCGAAGTCCAGGTCGAATATTGTGGCGTCTGCCACTCAGATCTGTCGATGATCGACAACGAGTGGGGCATCTCTCAGTTCCCGGTGATTGCAGGACATGAAGTGATTGGCCGGGTTTCAGCCCTGGGCGAAGCGGCTAAGAACAAAGGTCTTTCAGTCGGCCAGCGTGTAGGAATCGGCTGGACAGCAAAAAGCTGTCAGCACTGCGATGCCTGTATTAACGGCGAGCAGGTTAACTGTCAGCAGGGCAGCATCCCGACCATTATGAACAAAGGTGGTTTTGCCGAGAAGCTGCGTGCTGACTGGCAATGGGTTATTCCGCTGCCAGAAAAACTGGATGTGGCGAGCGCCGGTCCGCTGCTGTGTGGCGGTATCACCGTGTTTAAACCGCTGCTGATGAGCAACATCACGGCAACCAGCCGTGTGGGTGTGATTGGTATCGGCGGACTGGGCCATATCGCAATCAAGATCCTGCACGCGATGGGTGCCGAAGTGGTGGCATTCAGCTCAACGCCAGATAAGAAGCAGTCGATCCTGGATATGGGCGCGGATGAAGTGGTTAACAGCCGTGATCCAGAAGCTCTGAAAAAGCAGGCAGGCCGTTTTGACCTGATCCTGAGTACTGTGGCGGTCGACCTGGACTGGAAACCTTATTTCGCTGCGCTGGCACCTCAGGGTAAATTCCACACCGTGGGTGCCGTGATGAAGCCGATTGAAGTGAGTGCTTTCGATCTGATCCTGGGCGACAAAGCGGTGACCGGTTCATCAACCGGCTCACCAGGCCAGTTGCGTTCGCTGCTGCGACTCGCCTCGCGTGCGGATATTGCGCCACAGGTTGAGTTCTTCCCGATGTCTGACATCAATAAAGCGCTGGATCACGTTCGCGCCGGTAAAGCCAATTACCGTGTGGTTCTGAAAGCCGATTTCTGATGCGAATCTGAAATGACATGCCGCAGCCTGCTGCGGCATTTTTTTATCCTCAATTTGTCAGCAATCCCTTAGCCAGCCCTGCGGCAATCACCTCATCGGCTGTCACGCTGAACCATTTCTCTGTAGCGCATTCCGCGTTATCACGGCGCCATGCGGCAACCATCTGGTAGCCCAGCGTATAGCCATACCATCGGCGAAAGTCACCCGTGCCGAAGAACCAGGCAGAATGATCATAATGAGGACTTTGCAGCGTGGTCAGCGGCACTGGATTAGCCTGCAACTCGCTTAGCTCTATGGCTTGCTCCCAGGGCTCTGCTGCCGTTTTAAGCAGCCAGCAGACGAACTGACCCGCCAGACCTTCGCTGACCAGCGCTTCACCCAGCGTCCAGCCATATCCCGGCCCGCGCATTCGCAAACAGTGATGGACTTCATGCACGATATGCCGCACCAGCGTGCCATTTTCCAGCATCCCGGGCAGATTCGGATTTGCCGGGTCAATGGCCAGGCCGAACAGGGTGGGCCCGTAAGCCCGGCCTGCAAAACCGGTTTCAGGTATTACTGCCTCCGGCATGCACTGAACCAGAATATCCAGACGAGGGACACGTGTCACGGAGGAGAGGTGCTCGCAGGCGAGCTCAGCGGCCCTGACTATTGACGATTTATAAGGCCCAACATCACCCGATGCCTCCAGCCAGTGCAATTTCCATAAGTCGTTCACAAACTCTCCTGTCAAAGGTTGATAATCAGAACACAGGCCCGGGACCCGCCAGAGCTACTAATACCTTAACCGGCAATGCTTTAAACAGACACCGGAAGAAAGCGTTATCGTTGTCGGTAAAGAGTTAAAAGCAACTTCCGGAACGCCTGCCATTCCTGAACATTCAGGGCTGTCTCGTCGCGACGCCAGCACCGATAGATACCCTGCCACAAGAAAATAGTGCAGTTTGGCCCGTTTCCATCGAACACTGTCCTCTGAGCCTGTCACGCGCAGGTAAACAGTGCCGTAAAGTGATCTTATGGTAGCCAGTAAGCCTGGCTGATTTCACTGAAACTGTTTACGGAGCCAAAATGAAGCTGACCCAGATTCGTAATGCCACCCTGCTACTGGACTATGCAGGCAAAAAATTCCTGATCGACCCGATGCTGGCCGAAAAAGAGGCCTGGCCCGGATTTGCCGGAAATGCCCGTCCCCATCTGAGAAATCCGATGGTTGAGCTGCCTGTCCCGGTCGCTGCACTGCTGGCAGTCGATGCGGTTATCATCACCCACACGCATATGGATCACTGGGATGAGGCTGCGCAGCAGCTAGTGCCGAAGACGATGATGATCTACAGCCAGGATGAAACGGATGCAGCGCTGATTCGTTCGCAGGGGTTTGAAAATGTTCGCGTGCTGCAGGATGAGAATCCGTTTGTTGATGGCCTGACGATTTATAAAACCGACGGTCAGCACGGCAGCAATGCGTTATATGCCGACAAAGTGATGGGCGATATTCTGGGTGACGCCTGTGGCCTGGTCTTTACCCATCCGGCAGAAAAAACCCTCTATATAGCTGGCGATACCGTATGGGTCAAACCCTATGTCAGAGCGCTGCAACGTTTTCAGCCGCAGGTGGTGGTAATGAATATCGGCAATGCAACCAACGATCTCTATGGGCCGATTATCATGGGAAAAGAGGATACCCAGCGCACGCTGAATATCCTGCCTGACGCAACGCTGGTTGCCTCACACATGGAGGCGATCAACCACTGTTTGCTGACGCGCGCAGAGCTGCGAGCCTGGACTACCGAACAGGGTATTGCTGACCAGGTGCTGATCCCGGAAGATGGTGAAACAATGACGTTCTGAGCGTCGTGGCACTAAACCGGCACAATTGTGCCGTGAGTTCTCAACACTACGCTTTCACACAATAAGGGGGAGAGGATGGCTGCTCTGAGAGTCGCGGTGCTGGCAACGGCCGGTTTTAGTCCGTTTCATTTTTCAGTTCCCTGTATTCTGTTCGGCTCAGCCCTGCCGCAGCCGGATCTGTTTCATGTCGATATCTGCGCACTGAAACCAGGCCCGGTCATCTCAGAGATGGGGTTGTCAATTACGGTGGAACAGGGTCTTGACCCGCTTGATCAGGCGGACATTATTATCGTGCCCTACTGGCATAATCCGGCTGAAAAACCTGCGCAGGCGCTGCTTGATAAGCTGGTGGCAGCCTGGCAGCGCGGCGCAGAGATCGTTGGACTATGTCTGGGCACTTACGTACTGGCTTATGCCGGTTTGCTCGATAAGCATCGTGCTGCCACTCACTGGGAATTTGAGCGTGACTTCAGCGAGCGCTTTCCACAGGTTCACCTCGACAGTAATGCTCTTTATACCCGGGACACTCGTCTGATCACTTCTGCCGGCACCGCGGCGGGCATCGACTGCTGTCTGGATATCATCCGTCACCACTATGGCAGCGCCATGGCTAATCGGGTAGCCAGACGCATGGTGGTGCCGCCTTACCGTGAAGGCGGTCAGGCGCAGTTCATTGAGCGGCCGGTTCCGGAAACAACGCGTGACAGTAAGTTCAACGCGTTGCTGGCGTCGCTGCGACAGAATCTGCATCAGCCGCAGGATCTTGACTCACTTTCGCGGACGCTTGGCATGAGCAGGCGAACGCTGACGCGTCATTTTCACAAGGCGACAGGCATGTCCCTGGGAGAGTGGCTGACAGCAGAGCGTCTGCAACGCAGCCAGCTATTACTCGAAACCACCGGCATCAGCATTGAATGTGTGGCAGAAAAGGCGGGTTTTGATTCGCCCGTGTCATTTCGTCAGCGTTTTAAATCCCGGTTTGGCGTCTCTCCCAGTGAGTGGCGCCGGACATTTCGGGGGCCGCATCCGGTGATGAGTGATGAGACATTACGACAGGACGATGAGTGACCAGGCCCGGATGAATTTCTGCGCCTGTGACTTTGCCTGCCGGAATATTCCCGCGTAATGACGGTCACTATTCCGGCAGAAATAAATGCGACTACAGCAGGAAATCATCCAGCGACTGGCCGTTTTCAATGGCCGCCTTAATTACGGAGGGCGTTCGGCCCTGACCCGTCCAGTAACGAACCTGACCATTTTCGTCATTGTAACGGTATTTCGCCGGACGCTTTGCGCGTTTCTTTTTGCCGGTTACCGAGGGGGATGCGCTATTCACCAGCTCCGCCGGGTTAATCCCTTCTTCCATTAACAGCTCCTGGTAGAACGCCAGTTTTTCTGCTTTCTCACGGGCTTCCGCTGCCCGCGCGTTTTCCTCTTCACGACGTTCATTTACCACGGTCTCTAATTTCTGGCGTAACTCTTCCAGCATATCTAAAGCCATATTGCGCGCCTCTGCACGAAGCGTGCGGATATTGTTCAGGCTGCTCAGGTTCTTACTCATAACAAATCCTCAAATACTCAACTTAATCAATGAAGTGCAAATTATTCAGCTGGCAAGGGTAACATTTACCCACGTGATATTTGAAGCGCTAGTGTAGCCTTATTCGCTATTAATCCTCTATTAAGGGTGCTGGTTGAACCAACAAAGAAGAAATTTTAAGCGAAATCTGCTGGTTAATTGCGGATTATCATTGTTGAAACAGGATTGTGGGATTTGCATTTTTGCTTTTGATTAACTGTGCTTAAATCAGTCAACAGGGTTTATTAAGGACAGGCATGAAGTTTCGCCAAAAAAATGAGGGTTCAGCGCCAAAAATCTCGCCGCTGCTAAGAAGTATTATCCTTTCAGGCGTATTGCTCAGCGTGGCGGTGATTGGCTTAAATGTGTGGACGCTGCGGGAAGACTGGAATGAAACCGTCGATAAAGCTGAAGATACGGCGGTTAATCTGTCGCTGTCACAGGCGCGCCAGGCGGACGATACATTTTTGCAGACCGAGCTCTCTTTGCGCGAGGTGCAACGCGAGCTCGAAAAGCAGATTGCCACAACCGGTGTAGATGGCGAGGCGCTGAGCCAGACGATGCGCCTGTTGCAGAGCCACCTGCCACAACTACATGGCTTATTCTACTATGATGTGCAGGGGAAATGTATAGCCACTTCTATGAGCCGGATACCGCCTGACATCAATAATTCCGATCGTGAATATTTCGATTATCACCGCACCAGCCCGCGCGATACCCTGCACGTCGGCCCGGTGCTTCGCAGCCGCACCACTCACGAGCTGATGATTCCGGTTACGCTGCGTGTGAACGATGCCTTTAACGGCTTTCGGGGTGTCTTACTCGCCACCGTCAAAGTGGACTATTTCCGCCGTTTCTACAGCTATTATGAACTTAGCGAAGGCGATGTACTGGTACTGATGCTGGCAGACAGTACCGTGCTTTACGCCCGTCCGATGCCGGATAGCTACATCGGCAAAAACCTCTCAGTGAGTCCGCTTTTCCTCAGGATGCTGGCCCATGCGGATAAAGGCAGCGGTCAGTGGACCGCTGCGCTTGATGGTAAAAAACGCATCTTTGGCTTTGTCCGCTCACAGCGATACCCGCTGGTGGTGGCCGCGGGATATGACAAGCGCGCGCTGTTTAACCACTGGCTCAAGAGCTGGGTACATGATCTGATTCTGAGCCTGGCGCTGCTGATTGTTATTCTTTTACTGGGTGCATTTGTACTGCGTCAGGCACGGCATACGCTGCGTTATCAGCTTGAGCTGACCCGATTACGCGATGATCTGACCGCGGCTAATCGCGCACTGGAAAATCTGGCACAGAGTGACGGGCTGACGGGTGTTGCCAACCGGCGCCATTTTGATCACATGCTGACTGAATGCCTGCATAACGCGGAGCGCAGTGGCCAGCCGGTGTCATTAATCCTGCTCGATATCGATTATTTTAAACGTTTCAACGATACCTACGGCCATGTGGCGGGTGACGACTGCCTGAAAAAAGTGGCTACTGTTCTGAAAAACGCCGCCCGCCGCAAAAACGAACTTACGGCCCGATATGGCGGCGAAGAGTTTGCCATTATTCTGCCCGGACAGCCGTTGTCAGCCGCCTTGAACTTCGCTGAATTGATCATCGACGCCGTTAACAGGCTCGATATTCCGCATCTCACCACGGAACTGCCGCAAAAGCACGTCACCCTGAGTGCAGGCTGCGCCGTCTATCTTGCTTCAGACTCACAACAGGAAAAAGAATCGCTGATAGCGCGCGCGGATGAGGCTTTGTATCACGCGAAACGGGCAGGGCGTAACCAGGCCATGTGTGAAGAACGTAGCGGCTGAGCATCCGTGATCAAATCCTGAATCCTGCCTGTGGCATGGTGACAGCTCAACTTAAACAGGGAGCGGCCATGTCAAACGATACCGGTTTCACTCATCTTGCTTTACAGGTACGGGATTTAGAGAAGAGCGTAGATTTTTATCAGCGTTATGCCGGGATGCAGGTGATACATCAGCGTAAACCTGGCATTCCTGAAGCACAGAAAGTGGCATGGCTGTCGGATTTAACCCGACCTTTTGCGCTGGTGCTGGTGCAATCTGACAACAATGAAGATACGCCGCTGGGTCCATTTGGTCATATAGGCGTGGCCTGTAGCAGCCGTGAAGAGATAGATGAAAAAGTGGCACTCGCTCGGCTCGAAGGTGTGTTGCGACGCGACGCGCAGCAATCTGGTGTGCCAGTCGGCTACTGGGCATTTTTTGCCGATCCTGATGGCAATACGCTTGAGCTCTCTTATGGTCAGCAGATCGGACTGGAAATTATCACAGCCCGCAACACGCAATCGCTGAATAAATAAAGCGGTTGAGAGAACAGAATGAATCCCATTACTTGTTGCGTGACTGCGTAAAGCTTTTCAGTTATTGAGTTCAGGGTAACGCCTGAGCAGGATTATGGATGGAGAGACAATAACAAGATGAGAAAGGAAAGGGTACAGGCTGGCCGGTAATTGAGATGCTTGAGCCTGACGATTTATGGCGAAAAAACCGCCTGCCTGATGCAGGCGGTGTTTCATTATGCATACTGAATTAAATCAGGAAATCATCCAGCGATTTACCTGCATCAATGGCAGATTTAATAGCAGATGGGGTACGGCCCTGGCCAGTCCACTGCTTAACCTCACCATTTTCGTCGGTGTACTGATATTTAGCCGGACGAGGAGCGCGTTTTTTCTTCACGGCTGGTGCAGTCGGCATACCATTTAACAGTTCGTTAGGATCGATACCTTCCTGCAACAGTAATTCACGGTATTTTGCCAGTTTCTCAGCTTTTTCACGATTAGCTGCTTCAGAAGCCTGTGCTTCTTCACGTCGCTCACTCACCACAACCGACAGTTTTTCCAGCATTTCTTCCAGGGCAGCAAGGTCAAGCTCGCGAGCGTTTGCGCGAAGGGTACGGATATTATTCAAGCTGTTGAGAGTGTCACTCATCAAAGTCACCATAGTCATGTTCAGATAATAAAATACAGAGCGGGTTCACGCTGATGCTTTTCGTCAGACCTGCTTTTTTAAGATGCTTGCCTTCGAAGAATCAAAATACAGAACCGATAGTTCAACGCCAACATATTAATCGCTTTCTCAAAGAGTTTAAACTGTAATTAACGTAAGACCCTTAAACAAAAGTAAAGTTACTCTTTTTTTTACACTCTTCGCTCAAAATGTCAAAAAGGTGCCTCATCTGATGATGTTCAATAATTTAGTTACGTTATGGATAAACCGGGCTTTCACGTCGCTTTTCCAGCGGAATCGCTTCGCTAATCACGGAGCTGCTTTGTTCCGAGAGGCAGTCACCGTGCATACTTCTCCAGATAAAGCTGGATATGTCCATGAGGCCACCATAATAGGGTTGTAAAGGACGCATAGCAAAATTACTAAAAAATAACCATCAGGCGGCTGATTTATTCAGACTATATGTAAGGTCATGAAATCAGATTAATTTATCACTTAATTAACGTTCTGGTTAAGGCGATCATCACCAGACGGGTTATGGCTTTGTTTTAAAAGCCCGGAGAGACAAACCCCAGTAAAGGGGGATAAAACAGTCAGAATCACGCGTGACCTGTATGACCCTGGATTGATTATTTACGGGCGTAATGACTTTTTAGCCGCCGTATGGGGCCAGAGAGGCTGTCCGCTAATCAAGGAAACCTGAGCCACATCATCCGGGTACCATATTGCCTTATGCGCCGATGAAGCGGTAAACAGTGCGATCTCAATTGCCCTCAATACTTACTCACAAGCAAGCTAAACTGTATAAGAGACGCTATTGTCAGCGTTATAAGGGGTTTTCAGGAGAGACTGGCGTGTTCAAAGGCAATAAAAAGTCATTACCGGTTCGCTACTGCAAAACGTGTAATAAACCGATGTCATGGCGAAAAAAGTGGGAACGATGCTGGGACGAGGTGTTGTATTGCTCGGAACGGTGCCGGCGGCAGCGTACTGATCGGCAAGAGGATGATACAGAAATAAAACCTGAACCTGACCTCTGACGCTGATCAAAACTGGCCAGGGATTGACCTGGCCTCAGTCAGGGGAATGGGGCTATTGCTGTACCTCGATCTGTTGCCAGCCTCTTTTAAACATACAATCTTTAACCAGTATCTCTCGCTGGCTTTCATTGGCGTCGCTGGTGGAGTAATCAGTGTCAGTGGTTTTATATTTACTGTCTTTTGAGGTGTATTTACCGCTAACGACATTGTCAGGGGGTAAATCCCGCAGTGCCTGGGCCCGACAGGCTGTTTCCGTTATTGTTTCCTGCTGTTCAGATGCATCTGGCTTGGCCCATTTATACTGCACACATCCGGTCAGACAGAGAGTAAATAACATCAGCATAAGAGGTTTCATAATCTGTTTCTCAGTGCTCCCCGCCTGAGTTGAGACGAGTGATTGAGTAAGGAAACCGATCGGCAGGGTTTCCTCACCACAAAAAAAGGGAAGAGTCATCCGACGTTAAAATGTCAGGCCGCCACCGATATAGGGACCATCGATCAGGGTATGACCCGGACGTCCATCTTTGCCATCAACACCCGCATAGCGATAGCCCACTTTTAAAACCAGTGGATCCACAGGTGACCAGCTGACACCGCCATTGGCCTCAACGAAATTCTTAACGCTGTTGGTCAGCTGTTCCGGGGCGGAATAACCTTCTCCATACAACGCAAAATTAGCGGGCAGATTGATTTTCACACCGCCGCCAACAGGAAACGCAACGCCGTTATCTCCTTTTTTGCCGCCGATGTAAGCGGCTTTAACGCCAGCCGTCAGCATCACCGGACCGATTTCAAGGTTATAACCGGTACCCGCCTGACCAATCTGAACACCATCCGATGTATTTTTGATCCACTGGCCATCAACATAAAGCCCGCCGGATGAACGGCCGATTTCTGCGTCCAGCACCGAGGTGTTTTTACTTTGTTCGACATTCAGGCCAATGGCCATAGCAGAGGAGGATGCACACAATAATAAGCCAAAGCCAATTACAGAAATTTTCATTGCTCAGTTTTTCCACAGAATCAGATTTTCAGGATAATGATTAAGATTGCTATTAAAGCAGTTTTACTTTTGCACAATCTCTTTAACATCGTGCTGTTGTAACTGATGCATGTTTCCATCCGTGTCTTTATAAGAGATCATGCCTGTTTCTTTATCTTTTGCGGGTTTGCCATGAGTCGTAATCATGTGCCCATCGTTGGTGGAGATCACATAATTGCTTGAGCAGGCGGAAAGGGACATAACAGAAGTTATCATCGCAATAGCAAAAGCGAATTTCTTGCCAGAATTAAAAGATGTCATTTTACTTTCCTGTCGTTTCTTTTTAAGAAGATGCGGCATTATTCGCTGTGATTGTTAAACGACATGCTAACAATCCGGCTGTTTGCCTCTTTATCAGGATGATAATGATCTGGATCAATATCATGGGTTGCTCAGGAGTATGCAACCATGGCGGGTATTGATTGTTTTGCGACCAGTACTTGCGGAAGCGAAGGCAGAAGGTTGTACTGAGAGAATCAGGAAGAAAACCAGCAAGGTAGAGGAAAAGAAACTTAAGCTCGAATCCCCAAAAATGAATCTGTAAGAAGCATAGGCTGATGCTCAAAGACTGAACTAAACGCATTTATTCGGAGACTCACGCTGGCGAATCTCCGATCTTCGGTAAATTCCGCATGATCCTTTATCTCTTGTCAGTTTGGGTGGGCATCAGGCTATCACCACTCTCCTCTTCTTTTTATGCATTTTCAGACAGTATCAGGCAACATTCTTCCCCTTTTAATGCCAGAAAGGGCTGCATTCCGAATGGGAGCCGTTGTCGATACACTGCATACTCAGCGTTACTGGGTTCTGTTACTATCATCGGGAACCAGGCATAAAAAAAACCACTCAGTTGAGTGGTTGTAAAAAGAAAAAAATAGTTAATGAGCAAAACTGCGATACATAATGTTTTAATGCTGGGATATATCTATGCCAGGAAATAATATCCGTTAACAGACATGTTAGCTATGGGATTTATAAGAAATGATGCAAAGTGAAAGCGTAACAATGACCATAATAAAGTGAATGTTAAAAGTTCAGCTCTCACGTAACTGTTTATCTATCAATTTATTTTGTTAACAACATGGATTTAACTTTGATTGTTTTTCTGATGCGGATTTATCGTGCGCATCATGCTCATTACATTTTTAAAACACATGGAGGTAATCACTTTTCTTAAGATCCCGTTAAGATCTGCATCGTAAATTAGCCCGACAATTTTAACGGAGATAAATATGAAAAAGTTTCTTTTAGCAGCATTGTTTGCCGGTATGAGTTTTGGAGTTGCTGCACAGGAAGGTTTTGTTAATCCAGCAGGGCAGGGGTATTCTCAGGGCGGATTTAAAGGTCCGACACCCGGCGTCTCTTCTGTCGCTCAGGTTAAGACGCTGCGTGATGACGCATGGGTCGTTCTGGAAGGTAACATCATCAGACAAGTGGGGCATGAACTTTATGAGTTCAAAGATGCTACCGGAACGATTAATGTCGATATTGATGACAAGCGCTGGATGGGACAATCGTTATCACCGAGTGATAAAGTCCGTCTTGAAGGTGAAGTTGATAAAGACTGGAACAGTGTTGAGATTGATGTAAAAACGGTTCGGGTTCTTAAGTAATCCTTATTCGCTCATCACCTGGTGGTGGCCTGAAAATCAGGGCACTGCCATTGTGAAAATGATCCTTCCAGGACGCCTTTCTTTCATTACAGCGGCCGCAATTTAGTTACAACACCCTATTTGAGCAGATTACGTTACCGCCGATATCCTGCCAGATTGGTTTTTTTGATTAAACCTGAACGGAGCCGTTCTGTGAATCCGAGTGCTCATTAACTAGCCGCCCCGCACGGTCCGAAGGGCCGTAATAGTTATTTACGGTACATTGAATGATGTAACTAAATGTAGAGTGCGGGAATGATTCAACATTCTCCACATCCGCCTTTAACTGTTGAACCCGCGCCTGGAAGAACCCCCATTTAATGCGCTGTTGACCTGCCGTTGACCCTGACGGCCGTTTTCTTCTGCCTGCCCGATGCCAGATCAAAAACCGAAACGAGTATCATTTATAGAATGAGTGCTTCTTACTTTTAGGCAGGGCGTGATATGGCAATTAATATGGGCAGCACCTACCGGATCCTTGGCTATCAGCCATCGGTAAATTCCGCCTGGCGCCAGAAATTACTGACAATGGGTATGCTTCCCGGCGCAGTTATTGAGGTCATTCGCGTGGCGCCAATGGGCGATCCGGTGCAGATCTCTACCCGCCGTGTCAGCCTGGCGGTGCGGCAGCGTGACCTGGATGACATCATCCTGGAGGAAATCGTCTGATGAAGAAGATAACCATCGGGCTGATTGGTAACCCTAATACCGGCAAAACCACGCTGTTTAACCAGCTCACCGGTGCCCGACAGCGGGTCGGGAACTGGGCTGGCGTCACGGTTGAGCGCAAAGAGGGTCAATTTTTTACCGCGCAGTCAGATGTCAGGCTTATTGATCTGCCAGGCACCCGATCGCTGACAACGCTATCTGCTGAAAGCTCGATAGATGAGAGCATCGCCTGCCAGTATCTCTATCAGGATCACGCCGATGTGGTGATTAACGTCGTCGATGCCTCCAGTCTGGAAAGTAATCTGTTCCTGACCTTTCAGCTGCTGGAACTGGGCGTACCCTGCATTGTCGCCCTGAACATGCAGGATATTGCCGCCAGCCAGAACATCACTATTGATGTCGCAGCACTGTCAGCTCATCTGGGATGTCCGGTCGTTTCACTGACCTCAACCAAAGGTGATGGCATTGCCCAGCTCAAAGCGCTGATTGACCAGCCCCATATTTACCGCGCACCTGAACGGGTACGTTATCCGGCCGCGATTGAAACGGCCATTGAGAAGCTCTGCCAACAGATGCCCGCCGCCATAGCCCCACAAAAACGCTACTGGCTGGCCTTGCAACTGCTGGAAGGGGATATCAACAGTCAGAAACTTTGTCCGGCGCTGGTTCCGCATTTGCCCGAGATTATGCAGCAGGCCGGAGGAGAGACCGGCGTACAGATTGCCGATTACCGCTATCGCACCATCAATGCGCTTTGCGCGGCAGTGAGTAACATTCATCACGCAATGCCCGCCGGTCTGACCCGCAGGATCGATAAAATTGTGCTGAACCGCTGGCTGGGCATTCCGATATTCCTGGCAGTGATGTATGTGATGTTTGTTCTTTCAATTAACATTGGTGCCGCGCTACAGCCACTGTTCGACAGCAGTTCGGTGGCGATATTCATTCATGGTGCGCAATGGCTGGGCTATGTCTGCCACTTCCCTGACTGGCTGACGGTTTTCCTGGCGCAGGGTATCGGTGCCGGTATCAATACCGTGCTGCCGATCATTCCGCAGATTGGCCTGATGTTCCTGTTCCTCGCTTTCCTTGAAGACTCCGGCTACATGGCGCGCGCCGCTTTTGTGATGGATCGTCTGATGCAGTCACTGGGCCTGCCGGGAAAATCCTTTGTGCCGCTGATTGTCGGCTTTGGCTGTAATGTCCCGTCGGTCATGGGGACACGGACGCTGGATACACCGCGTGAGCGTCTGCTGACGGTGTTGATTGCGCCTTTTATGTCATGTGGCGCACGGCTGGCGATTTTTGCGGTTTTCGCTGCGGCATTCTTTAACACCCACAGTTCCAGCCTGGTTTTCTCCCTCTATCTGCTGGGCATTGTGGTGGCCATCGCGACCGGGCTGGTGCTTAAGCATACCCTGCTGGGCGGAGAAGCCTCGCCGTTTATCATGGAGTTGCCGGTCTATCACCGGCCTCACCTTAAAAGCCTGCTGTTGCAGACCTGGCAACGGCTGAAAATGTTTGTGGTGCGAGCGGGACAGGTGATTATCCTGGTGAGCATGCTGATTGGCGTACTGAGCAGTTTTGCCTTTAATGGCCAGATGGTTAATGACATTAACCACTCTGCGCTGGCGGCGACCAGCAAAGCAATCACCCCCGTGCTGTTGCCGATTGGTGTCACTCAGGATAACTGGCAGGCAACAGTGGGGCTGGTGAGCGGCATCATGGCGAAAGAGGTCGTGGTCGGCACGCTCAACAGCCTTTACACCACAGAGGCAATCCAGAGTAGTCCATTTGATCCGCAGGCTTTTGACCTGCCTGGTGAGCTTAAAGAGGCGCTGACAGAGACCTGGGCGGGGTTAACGGCTGCCTTTAGAATTGATGCGCTGGCCCATCCCATCGATGCCAGTAAAGGCGATGGTGAGATGGCGACTGGTTCGATGGGCGTGATGTCTGCCAAATTTGGCAGTGGTTTTGCCGCTTACAGTTACTTAATTTTTGTCCTGCTTTATGTTCCCTGCGTCTCGGTCATGGGGGCTATTGCGCGGGAAGCCGGTAAAAAATGGATGATGTTCTCCTTCTTCTGGGGACTCAACATCGCCTACACCACCGCCACGCTGTTTTACCAGACCGTCACTTTTGCCGACCATCCTGCATTCAGTGCGACCTGCCTGATAAGCGTGCTGGTGCTGAACGGAATCATCCTGCTGGCATTGCGAAAAGCGGGAAGCCGGGTGCAGTCAATACCGGTCATGCTCAGGGAGGAAAAGGGGAGTTGCAGCGGCTGCCACGGCGGCTGTGATAAGCAGAAAGGCTTTGCCCGGTAAAAATAAGTACTGATGACATTCACTCTTTCCGCTGCCGGCGATTCCTGGCCGCAGCGGACAGGTGAGGATTGTCCTGTTGATTGTTCTTACGATTTGAAGCCAGAATAGTGGGATGATTAGCGTATGAGCAGTGACAAAGGCCACATGACAATTAACCCGGCCAGAAGCATTATCCTTCCCGCTGAAGGCAGATGTTTACCAAAGCAACTCTGACCATGCACTGCAGCATGCGCTTATTATGGATAGCGGCTCCTGTTTTGCAGACAGATTTGCAGACAGATTTGCAGCATGCGGTATGACAATAAGAATAAATCAACTAAATCAGCCGGATGAGCTCTGTGGATGGCCAACACAGTGATAATCCGTACCGGCTTACACACAGGCTGTCCACTTTTTCTGTGGATAACTTCAGCCCGAAAAGGGGCTTTATTCTCTTTTCAGGAGGCCATCAGTCAGGATAATCAGGGTCACCGTATTGTTCCATAAACTCCACCATGGCACCTTTGTGTGCATCCACATGGCGGATATAGCGCATCAGTGTTTCTGGTTTTTTCCACGTGCCTTCCTGCATGATCCTGGCAATCGGATAACCTTTATCTGCCATATCCTGCGCAGCTCCTACCCTGGCGCTGTGGCCACTCCAGCCGGTGTAGCGATTTTTGTTGGCCTTTACTGCGCCTTCTTTTCCGGCAGTGCGCCATGCCCGGCTAAAAATCTGTTCCAGTGCCCTTGTGCTCATCGGCTTTTCGGCAATCAGTGGCCGGCCAGACCGATGTACTGCAGTAAACAGCCAGGCATCAGGCTGGCTGGATAGCCCGGACGCTTCAATCCACTCTTCCAGTCGCTGAGTTGAACGGGCGCTGAGCGCCTTAATCAATCCGCCGGTCTGCACAATAGTTTTTGTCCATGCCACATCCAGAATGATGCGACCATCACCGGCACGCATCACATCCCGCACCCGCAAACGCGACAGTTCACTGATACGCAGTAGTGTTGCATAAGCCACATGTAAAAAAGCCAGATCGCGAAGCGCCTGAAGGTTATCAGAACCTGACCATTCTTTATCCAGCGCCAGCAGGTCACTCAGCCTGAAGGGCACGGCCTGGCCTGCACGCTCTCCGTTGATCACCGCCACACGATTTATCTTTTTCATCGTCCGGAAAACCAGCGGAGAGACATTGGGCACCGGCAACCCGGCGTTACGGTGTAACATCGAAATTAACGCCGCGTGTGAAGTGACGGTTGAGGAGGCCCGGCCGCTTTCAGCCAGAAAAGAGAGATAGTCACGCAAATCGTCTGCACTCATCGGCAGGAAGCTGCGCTGGTTATCTTCCGACCAGCGATTGCAGATTCGCATCACGCTAAGCAGCTGTCGCCAGGTGTTAGGTGAGAAAGCCTCTTTATCCTGAACGAACTGCCGGAGCCGCTCGGTGATATCGCTATTCCGGTCAACCGTCAGAGGGGTTAACGGTACTAACTCACTCATATTTGCTCACTTATCAACCAAAAACGCCGATGATCGCGCTACGTTAATTCTGAGAACTAAGCAGGGGGATAACCGGGCAGAATTTACGTAGCGTTGTCATTTTCAGGACGAACTCTACTGCTATCCATCTTAACCCGGCACCTTCCCTATGTCATGACTTCGTATAAGAACAATTATACGAAGTTAGTGTGGCGTAACTGATCCCGTCTGGCTTTTAACGGATTGACGCTCATCGCAGTCAGTCAGGGAAGGTATAGGTCACACGCTTTATCGATAGCTGAACGTAACTCACTGCGAGTTGTTCAAGTGAAACCACGATGCAAAAAAAATGTCTCAAACTAAGGTGCGTTTAAACCAGGGTATGAACGGTTTAATCATTATTTAATTAAATCAGCGCATCACGATGCTTTATTTTTCCAGCGCAATAATGAACAGGAGCATCAAAATAGAGATGTTGAAAAATGGCAGACTACGTTAATTAGTTAGTCAGTTAAATTAATGACTCCTAAAAAGGTTCCATATAACACTGCTCAAAGGCAATATCCTTTTAAAATTTTTATAGAGTACATAAATTAAACACAACTTCCCGATATTACGTTCATAGTTCTGAACAGGCGACATGTCATTTACGCTACCAAAAGAGACTCAGGCATTAATCCTCAGAACAAAAAACTAAATACCAGCTTATCGCCGATTTAAATACCAGACAGCACTTCCTTTCATCTATCTTGTTCCCCTGCATATCAAAAGCGTCGATAAGTATATGCATCAGCTTTTTAATCGAATAAAGCAGCTAATGTATTTATCGCAGCGGTCTTATTCTGGCTGATCAGCCGGATTAAAACGTATTAACGAGTTATACACATTTTATGGCGGCGTCTGGAAGAACGCACAGAACGCTGGTTTCACCCAGGGTAAATATGAGGATATTTTCATGAAAAAAACGTTATTATCGCTGTGTCTTTTAGGTCTTTCCTGCGCCCCAGTTGTTACGCAGGCACAACATTCCGTGACCTGTGTCAGAGCCTCAGAGCAGGATGTAGCCAACCTGTTTGACGCCTGGAATGACTCTCTGGCAACCGGTGATGCAACAAAAGTCTCTGAATTATATGTCAGCGATGCCGTTTTGCTGCCGACCATTTCAAATCAGGTACGTCTGACCGATCAGGAACGTATCGATTATTTTAAAGATTTCCTGAAAAAAGGGCCGAGCGGTAAAATCGATTCCCGGACTATCAGAATCGGTTGTAATAAAGCGATTGATACCGGCGTTTATACATTTACTTTTAAAGATAACACGCACGTCACAGCACGTTACACCTTCACTTATGTCTGGGATGGTAAGGGCTGGAAAATCTCAACCCATCACTCTTCAGCTATGCCAGAGCCTGTAAGCAAGCCTTAACAGACGCACTGATGAAAAAAGAGCCAGCGTCATGATGTGATACTGGCTCTTTTCCCTTTGCGCGAAAATAAACGTTCGGGCTTGAAGATAATAACGCCTGACTCATACTTAAGAAATGGCAATTAATATTTTTCGCATTTAGCGTGTCTGTTTCCTGTATCACGGACAGTATAAGTGCTATTAAATGGCCAGCGTCATTTTCTCATCCGAATAAAATGAAATCTGTCGGTTTGGTGCTTCCATTGCAGGCTGATCATTTCCCAAACGCAAATATCTGCCCATAAAATAGCGATTTTATACGCCATTTCCATTGCCTATCTGCCAGATGAAGGTCGGATCGGTGCCGTTCACCTCCCAGTCACCCACGTTACGTAGCTTGTAGATCACCGGATTGTGCGACGACACCGTTCGTGCATTACGCCAGTGGCGGTCGAGTGCCTTGCTGACTCGGGTATCAGATGCACCCAGCGCATTGAAGAATTCTGTTGCCGCACGCGTCACCAGCTCAACGGCCACCGCCTGTGCCTGAGCGGACTCTACTTCGGCCAGCACATTTGCCGCATGAAGCTGTGCCTCATCTGCGCCACTCAGTTGCAGCTCAAATGCCCGCTGCAACGAATGGGTCGCCCGGTCGACGGCGGCTTCGGCTGCCCATGCCCAGCTGCTTATCTGACCGACCACCTGCAACACCTGAACATCCTGCTTCACCTGCGGCGCATTACCGTGGCTGTAAATACGCTTACGCTGCGCCACGCCCTGAGCAGCATCGCGCACCACCGCCCGCCCGATGCCCGCCAGCGTGGCCAGTAAGACATGCTGATAGAATGCCGTCTGATAGCGGAAACGCTCACTGAAATCATAGACATGTGGCAGTTCAACCCGGGCCTGATGAAAGCGCGTAGTACCACTGCCGGTCAGTCGCTGCCCGAAGCCATCCCAGTCATCATCGCGCTCCACCTCATTCTGGTGGGTGTTCACCAGGGCAATCACATCACGACCGTTATCCGCGCGCTGAGCATAGACATCAATCCAGTCCGCATAGAGTGTGCCGGTGCTGTAGAACTTCTCACCGCTGATCCGCCATCCACCCTCATCGGGAGAAACCTGAGTGTTGACTTCACCCAGCTTCACCGCGCCGATCTCGCTCCAGCCGCTGCCTACCAGCTCACCGTCCACAAAGCGGCGGAACCAGCGACGCCGATCCTCACTGGCTGGCTGGTTCAGGCGATCCTCAATAAATGCGAAGTGCGCACGCAGCGCCTGTGGCAGGTTCGAATCTGCCTCAGCCAGTTCGGTCAGCAGAGCAAATAACTGCGGCAGCGAAACCCCAAAGCCGCCTTCTTCTTTAGGGATACGCAGGGTGCCGAAGCGCGCCGCTTTCAGCCAGCGAATCGGTTCATGCAACAGTGTGCGTTCGGTTTCACGGGCACTTGCCCCCTCAGCGATGCGGGCGAACAGCGGCCTGAAATGCTGAACCAGTTCGGCAAATTCGGTACGATTTAATTCAGACATGATCCTCTCCTGAGTCGGGTTGTTCATCGATGTCCTGTCGTGTCGGTTCAAAACGAATGATTAACAGGAAAATAATCGGGATAAGGGCGGCCAGTGAGACAATCCAGAACATATTGGTGCCGTAACGCGCCTGCAAAATTGGCAGAATAAACAGCGCCAGCGCGCTGCCCACACCGGAGAGCGAACGACTAAAGCCGACACCGGTGGCGCGTATGTGGGTCGGGTAGGAGAGCGCCGGATAGATCATCAACTGTGCGCCGGGTCCGAATCCCTCTGCAAAGAGCCACAAACCCAGCATCAGTACCGCAAACACCACGCCAGCTGTCGCCTGCGGATGACCGATCAATGCCAGCGAAATCAGTGCGATAAACTGCAGCGCAAATCCGGCGATCGCGACATGTCGTGAGGGGAATTTCCACGCCAGTCGCATCCCCAACAGCCCGCCGGTAAAGGCGAACAACGCATTCAGTCCCAGCGAGGCAGAGATAGTTTCAAATACGCCCGCGCCGAGAAATTGCGCCAGGATAGAGGGCAGGAAGAAAGCGATGGCGGTGTATTCAAATGAAATACAGACGTTCATCACCGCACTGACGACCGTGCGCTCCAGATAAGGCTTCTGAAACAGTACGCGGAAACGCACTTTCGGCGTCGCTTTCACCGCATCGGTTTTAGCGGGCGGCTCCTCATGCGCAACAATGCCGTAAGAGTCACGCAGAATACGCACCGCACCGCTCAGGTCGCCCTGATTCGCCGCCCACAGCGGTGACTCATTCATAAACTTACTGCGCACCGCAATAATCAGTAGCGCCGGTACGGCGCCAAACAGCAGCGAGGCGCGCCACAGCCAGTCGATATGTTCGGCGGGCAGCAGGAAATAGAGTGCAAAAATAATAAAGAAGCAGGCAGACGAAGCGGCATACCACATCGGGCACCAGGCTGCGAGGCGCGATGCTTTATTGCCCTTGCCGGAGAACTTAGAGAATTCTGCCAGATAGGCCATGGCAACCGGCAGATCGATCCCGACGCCGATGCCCATCAGAAAACGGGCACCAATCAACACCCAGACGTTGGGGGCCAGACCTGCCGCAATGGCGGAGACGACAAAAAACAGCATGTCCGCCATAAACACTGAGTAACGGCCATATTTATCGGTCAGCCAGCCGCCGACCAGATTACCCACAATGGTGCCGATCATGATTGACGACGTCACCAGGCCCGTGAGTACCGGGGTTAAACCAAACTCCTTCACCACATCATCGATGCCGTAGGAGAGGGTAGTGAGATCGTAGGCATCAAGAAACACGCCGCCCAGCGCCAGGAAAACAATCCAGCGCGCATAGCTGTTTTTCTCGGTGTTACTGTTGATCAGCCGGGCCACATCACTCACCGATCGAACCGGTTGAGAGTGAGGCGGTGGCGCAGTTAAGGTGTTGTCAATTTCTAATGTACTCATCGTATCCTCGTTATTATATTCAGCAGGTAGCGAGGGTTTTATATGAATTACTGGCATAGTTAACAACCAACAAAATCAGATAACTATTATAATTAATTCAATAAGATAGGATTATATCTCACCCACACCAGACCCCGCATGAAATATAAAATTCATCCGGTAGCGTTCAGCGAAATGTTGTTTTTATACTGCTGAAACGGGTGAGGTTTCAGCAGCACATGGCAGACCGGTTCAGCAACGGTTAACAGCAATGACCGGTCCTGTAATGCCTGTCATCAACCGGCGACAAGACGTACTCTTATCTCTTTGCACTTTGCTATGCGCCGGTTATTCATGCCGGACAGCCAGCCGTCTCTGTTATGAAACTTCCACCCTTGCTGCTCGCTGTTCCACATCAGCACTCCGGCGATAACCGGCACCCGGATGCGGCAACGCCAGCCGCGGCCCCTGGCCAAATAACTTTTCACGCAGCGTGCCGGGCTGATACTCCTGCTTGTAGACGCCACGCTTTTGCAGTTCCGGCACCAGCAGTTCCACCACGTCAGTAAAGGTTTCGTGCGTTACGGCGTAGGCGAGGTTAAAACCATCGACGTCTGTCTCTTCGACCCAGCTTTGCAGCTCATCGGCCACCGTTTCGGCGCTGCCCACCAGCAGCGGACCAAATCCGCCAATGCCCACCCAGTCTGCCAGGCCCTGCACCGTCCATTGGCGGTTGGGATCGGCAGTGGAGAATGTCTCAACCGCCGACTGAATCGCATTGGTGTGCAGATGTTTCAGTACCTGATCCGGCTGATACTGCCCGAAATCAATGCCGGTCCAGCCTGAGATCAGCGCCAGCGCGCCTTCGTAACTGACATAGCGTTTGTACTCCTGCCATTTGGCCTGCGCCGCCAGGTCGGTTTCACCCACAATGACTGTCTGCAGGTTGAAGATCAGTATGGAGCGGGGATCGCGTCCCGCTTCAGCGGCTCTCCGGCGAATATCCGCCACGGTTTTCTTCAGCAGCACTTTTGAAGGAGCCGCTACGAACACGCATTCGGCATGCTCCGCCGCAAACGCTTTACCGCGGCTGGAGGCGCCCGCCTGATATAGTACCGGCGTGCGCTGCGGCGAAGGTTCACACAGATGGATGCCGGGCACCTGGAAGAATTTACCCTGATGATTAATCGGATGGATTTTATTCGGGTCACTGAAAATATGACGTTCACGATCGCGCAGGACCGCGCCATCTTCCCAGCTTCCCTCCAGCAGCTTATAGATAACCTGCAGATATTCATCGGCATAGTCGTAGCGCGCATCATGGTCGGTCTGAGCCTGATGTCCGATATTACGCGCACCGCTTTCCAGATAGGAGGTTACAATATTCCAGCCAATGCGGCCTTTGGTCAGATGATCCAGCGTCGAGATCCGCCGCGCAAAAGGGTAGGGGTGCTCAAACGACAGTGAGGCGGTCAGGCCAAAGCCCAGATGTTCCGTCACCAGCGCCATCGGCGTGATTAACGCCAGCGGATCGTTTACCGGCACCTGCGTGGCGTGCCGAATCGCGGCTTGGTTATTGCCATTGAGCACGTCGTATACCCCAAGCACATCAGCAATAAACAGTCCATCAAACCTGCCGCGCTCCAGCAGGCGTGCTAAGTCGGTCCAGTACTCCAGATCTTTGTACTGCCAGGAACGATCCCGGGGATGCGCCCATAAGCCGGGCGATTGATGACCGACACAGTTCATATCGAAAGCATTCAGGCGAATTTCACGTTGCGATGACATAGCGACTCCTGGGCGGATGCGGCAATCGCTTGCCGCCCACCTTTTAGTGATTGTTCCGGAAGGGTGATTCAGTAGATGAGTGAGCCGGGACATCGCTCGCTGAGGGGCAGCGGCGTGGTGGAGAGTAGCTGCCGTGCTACGGACTCAGCGTGTTCTGCAACCTGCGGTAATCCCATGAGTTCGCCAAAGCGACCACGCGCGGCAGGCCCGGCTACATAGAGATGAGGATTGGCATCACCCTGCGCATTCAGCGTCTGTGACAGCGCGTTAACCTGGATGCCCAGCGCCAGCGGGTCGGGCTGAATCACGCCGTCGCCGTGGAGCTGTCGCAGCAGCGCGTTGCTTTTAAGCAGTGCGTTGTGCGCTGGCCCGGTGGTGACAATCACTTTATCCACCACCCGGATTTCTGATTGCGCTCCACGCCGGCGCAGTGTCAGCTGAAGATTGTTTCCCATCGCTTCCGCGCCCATCAGACGCGCCGCCAGCAGTGACAACTGACCGCTCGCCTGCTGCTGGTTGAGAATCTGGCTTACCTGCGGGGCAATCCGGTAGCGGTGAACATCCCACCAGGGGCGAAGATGGTGCAGAAAACGCTGCTGCTCATGCAGTGAAAGGCTCTGCCAGATACGCTGGCCGTTACGGCGGATATCATCCAGCACCAGCTGCCAGGGCAGATTTAACGCGGCTGCCTGTTTTACCTCCTGACGCACCCGATGTAACCAACCACGTGCGCTGGGGGGCTGCGGCTGACTGTAATCCAGGGTGTAGCTCTCATCGCTGCCGCTCAGGTTGGCTCGCGGCAGCTGTCCACGGCGTGAGAAGGCGGTAATCTCTCCGCGATGCTGCTGGCGATGCAGCGATGCCACCACATCGGACATGGTCAGCCCTGAACCGATAATCGCTACCCGATCGTCAGGTGCGACCTGTGCCAGCGCGCCATTCTGCCAGGGATTGGCAATCAACCCCGGATGCCCCTGTAAGGGCTTCAGCAGCGCAGGCAGGTCCGGCGGTGGATGGCTGATGGCCAGCACCACCTGATCAGCCCGGATCTTCTGCCCTGAGGCTGTGGTCACTACACCATGCTGCAGCGCAACCGCGCTATCACGCAGATGACTAAGTTTTACCGGCGAATGCTGCTGCTGATGCACAAACTGCGCATTGACCCAGCGACCAAACTCACCGCGTTGCGGGTAGACATTGCCGTCACGCCACAACGCGTCCGGGTCGGCCTGAAAGGCGGGCGATGCGCGATAGTCGCGGTCAAATATGCCCTCCTCATCCCCAGCGAGCTGCATTCTGGCGGCTGGCACATTGATGCGGTGGGCCGGATCGGTAGTACCGTATGCCACACCCTGAGCAAGCTGCGCTCGTGGTTCAATCACCGTCACGTGCAACCCTGCCTGGCCAGCCCGGGCCAGATGGATTGCCAGCGCGGTGCCGGTAAAACCACCGCCGATAATGACTATCTGCTGCTGTGACATAAGCGAACCTTCTCTTCTGTTAACTGGCGCTGGCCTGTTTATCAGGACGACGGTCACCGCCAATGGTTTCACCAAAAGGACCGGTGTTCACGCTGCGCTGTCTCTTTTCGGCGTTGGCAGCCAGCGGTAACAGCGGCATCACCAGTTCAGCGAAACGGTGCGCCTCTTCAAGGTGCGGATAGCCGGAGAAAATAAAGTTCTCGATCCCCAGCGCCTGATACTCCCGGATGCGATCGGCTACCTGCTGCGGACTCCCCACCAGCGCAGTACCCGCGCCGCCGCGCACCAGGCCGACGCCTGCCCAGAGATTGGGACCAATGCGCAGGCTGTCTCGCGAGCCCTGATGCAGCGCACTCATCCGCGCCTGTCCGGCTGAGTCCATGCGGGCAAAGATCTTCTGTGCGGCGGCAATAGTCTCTTCATCCAGATGAGAAATCAGCCGCTCGGCCGCCGCCCAGGCTTCCTCTTCGGTTTCACGGACAATGACATGCAGCCGGATGCCGTAGGAGAGGCTACGGCCACTCTCCTGCGCCCGCTGACGAACTACCGCCAGTTTTTCCGCCACCTGTTCAACCGGCTCGCCCCACGTCAGATAAGTGTCGATCTGATTCGCCGCAACGTCGATAGCGGCATCAGACGAGCCACCAAAATAGAGCGGTGGGCCATTTTCCTGCACCGGCGGAAAGAGGATCTCAGCGCCTTCCACGCGGATGTGATCACCCGAAAAATCGACCTTCTCGCCTTTCAGCAGGCGGGAGTAGACCTCAAGAAACTCTCTGGTCACCTGATAGCGCTCTTCATGACTCAGAAAGATGCCGTCACCTTTGTTCTCAACCGGATCGCCGCCCGTGACCACGTTAATCAATAACCGTCCGCCAGAAAGCCGATCCAGCGTAGCCGCCATACGCGCCGCCAGGCTTGGCGGTTGCAGACCAGGACGCACGGCCACTAAATAGCGCAGCTTTTTGGTGATCGGTGCCAGCGCAGAGGCGACCAGCCAGGAATCCTCACAGCTCTTACCGGTCGGGATTAATACACCGTAGTAGCCCAGATTATCTGCCGCCAGCGCAACCTGCTGTAAATAGGGTAAATCGACTGCTCTGCCGCCTTCGGTGGTGCCAAGATAGCGCCCATCGCCATGGGTGGGCAGAAACCAGAAGAGGTTGAGGTTTTCCTGTGTCGCATGACTCATTAGCAGATTCCTTTATAACGATATTTGAATTTAATACATAGGCATAAATTCTTTAGTTATATAGCTTTTAGCAGGATGCGTGCCAGTCTGCTACTTAATATTTATCTCATTAATTCAACGATATATTCATAATTTCGCTTGATGCATATTGCTGCATTTGCGACAGGTAAAGTTACAGCCTGCTGCATTGGCAACAATCCGGTCCGGTTAGCCTCTCGTTTCCGCGTTAGCCACGCGGTATGGTCATGGCTTTCCAGTTAACCCGGTAAATGAGATGCAGATTGCCAGCCCTGAGTTGATTGACCCCGCATCGCGCGCCTTTAAAAGCGTGCTGGATCAGCTTGCGCCTACCGACGCGACGGTGCTGATCATTGGTGAAACCGGCACCGGCAAAGAGGTGATGGCGCGCTATCTGCATCATCACAGCGCCCGCAGCAGACAGCCGTTTCTGGCGGTCAACTGTGGTGCCCTCACCGAGAGTCTGGCGGAGTCGGAGCTCTTTGGTCATGAGAAAGGGGCATTTACCGGCGCACAGGATCGGCATCGCGGCTGGTTTGAGGCGGCAGAGGGCGGGACGCTGCTGCTGGATGAAGTCGGTGAACTGAGTGCGTCGCTGCAGGTGAAGCTGCTGCGCGTGCTGCAGGAACGCGAGATTACCCGTGTGGGTTCCTCCCGGGCTGTTAAGGTCAATGTGCGGGTCATTGCGGCCACCAACCGCGACCTGGCGGTGGCGATTCGTGAACGGCGCTTCCGGGAAGACCTCTACTACCGGCTGAATGTGGCCAGCGTCACGCTGCCGCCGCTGCGCCAGCGCTGCGAAGATATCCCGGTGCTGGCCACTCACTTCCTGCAGCTCTATGCGCGCCGTCTGGGCCGACCTCAGTTACGTCTCAGTGAAGATGCTGTCGCCACGCTGATGGACTACAGCTGGCCGGGCAACATCCGCGAGCTGGAGAACACCCTGCATAATGCCGTCCTGCTCAGCAAAACCTCGCTGGTCACGCCGCAGCAGCTCCGGCTGAATAACCTCACGGGTAGCGAGTTACCACCGGGAGAGGAGGCGCTGGATCAGTTTTTACGGCAACAGATGCAGCAGAGCGAAACACCGCTCTATCCCCGGGTGATCGAGGCGCTGATAAAGAATGCGCTGGAACTCACTCAGGGCAATCAACTGCAGGCCGCCGCGCTGCTTGGCATCAGTCGTCATACACTGCGCACCCAACTGGGCCATCTGGGAGTGATTAAACCGCGCCGCACTTCACTGCGTCAGCGCGACACTTCTCTGAATCAGCAGCCCGAACGGGAGCGGGAACTACGCATCGGTTATCAGAAATTTGGCAACCTCGGCATCCTGAAAGCGCGCCAGTCACTGGAACAGCAGCTGGCCGATAGAGGCGTCAGCGTGCTGTGGAGTGAGTTTCCTGCGGGTCCGCAGCTTCTGCATGCGCTGAACCAACAGGAGATCGATTTCGGGACGACCGGTGAAGTTCCCCCCTTGTTTGCGCAGGCCAGCAACAGCCCGATGGTTTATGTGGCCTGGGAACCCGCCGCGCCGCAGAGCGTGGCACTGCTGGTACCGAACAGCAGCCCGGTTCAGCAGATTGGCGATCTCAGAGGAAAACGCATCGCCGTAAATCGTGGTTCCAACGTTCACTATCTGCTGCTGCAGATTCTGGATGAAGCGGGTTTAGGGCTGGATGATGTGCGCATCGTCTATGCACCGCCCAAATATCCGCTGACGCCCAGCGATCTCAACGCAGTGGATGCCTGGATGATATGGGATCCGCTGCTCAGCGATGCAGAGAACAGCGGACAGTTCAGGGTGATCGCTGATGGCACCGGCCGGGTCAATAATCATCAGTTTTACCTTGCCGAACGCGGGTTCGCCGCGCAGTCGGGCGATCTGCTGCAGGTTCTGCTCACCGCGCTGGAGCAGACAGGCCGCTACATCGATGCACACCGTGCTGAAGCCGCTGCGTTGCTCTCAACCGAACTCGGGATATCAGCGCCTTCACTGATGCATGCCTTAGCGCGGCGCAGCCACCAGACCCAGCGCATGAACTTGGCCATCATCCGGGAACAGCAGACCATCGCTGACCGCTTCTATGCACTGGGGCTATTGAGTCGCGCCATTCGGGTACGTGAGTCGGTCTGGCATCCATAGCGTTTTTTTCGCTAAGCATCGAACATTTGATCGCTAAGCGCTTCAACCCGCGTTTGTTATGTTGCGCTGACAACAACCAGACTCAGGAATGAGAAATGAAAAGAGTTTTGCTTAGCGCATTGATTATTGCCGCCCAGGCGGGATTAGCGTTCAACACCCAGGCTGCAGCAGAGAAGCCCGAAACAGTTAACATTGGTTTTCAGAAAGCCAATATCTTCGCCCTGCTGAAATATCGCGGCACGCTGGATCAGGAATTTAAGAAACAGGGGATTGCGGTTCACTGGATTGAGTTCCCGGCCGGGCCGCAGATGCTGGAAGGCCTGAACATCGGCAGTATCGATCTGGCCGCAACCGGCGACGCGCCACCGACTTTTGCTCAGGCCGCACAGGCCGATCTGGTTTATCTGGCACATTCTCCCGCCAACCCCAAAACTGAGGCGATTGTGGTGCCCGCCGACTCCCCCATTAAAAGCGTGGCGGATCTCAAAGGCAAACGCGTGGCGCTGAATAAAGGCTCTGACGTTAACTATCTGCTGGTCACTGCGCTGGAGCAGGCGGGGCTGAGCTATAAAGACATTACACCGGTCTATCTGCCACCCGCGGATGCGCGTGCCGCTTTCCAGCGCGGTGCAGTGGATGCCTGGGTAATCTGGGATCCTTACTACGCAGAAGTTGAAACCAACGCCCACGCGCGGCTGATTAAAAATGCCGAAGGCCTGGTGCCACACTACACCTTCTATCTTGCCAGCCGTAAGTTTGCGGAAACCTGGCCGCAAATCGCCAGCCAGGTGGTGGATGAGCTTGGGTCGCTAAGTACCTGGGCCAATCAACATCAGGAAGAGGCGGCAAAAATCATGTCCACCTCAACCGGTCTGCCGCAGCCGATCTGGCAACGGGCGCTGGCAAGGATGCCGTTCGGGGCTGAGCGGATGACACCTGAAGTCTTCACGCAGCAGCAGGCTCTGGCCGATAAGTTTACCCAGATTGGTCTGTTACCAGTGAAGGTCGATATCCGCAGTGCAACCTGGTCGCTGGATAACAAATAGGGTGAGGCGGGCGGCGGCTGATTAGGGGAACCTTCGCCTGACGGCTGATAACGTCATCGCCTGGAGTTAATCAAGTGCAGGCGGATTAGCGTGACGTGTTATCCGCGCATCAGCCTGGGCAGATAAGGTCCTGTCACCGACGTTCAGCTCATCCTCGCTGAAAACGGTTTAAAGTCCTGATGGTGCTGTAAGAAAGATGCCCTTTACTAACGTAAAGGGCATCGATTAACCTGTATTAAGAACATATTTCCTGAGGCTCCGAAAAAATCATCTATTTCAGTCTGTATTTCAGACAGATAGCTTCGTTACTTCACTATTTTTTCTTGTATACATCAGCGGTACCTTTAATTTTGTTATTCGTATTGGCTGAGGTCAGCACGAACACATCGCCGCCTTTTTTATCGGCCATTTCTGATAGCTCCGCTTTTGCATCTGAAGGGCTGGTCTCACCTGATGTTGAGATATCGCCTATCTTTTCATACTGATCCTTCACTTTCATAAAATCATTCTTTGACATCATTTCGGCAGCAAATGAGCCAAACGATAAAGAGCAAATAACCACACCAAAAATTAATTTTTTCATATGCGTATCCTCGGAATGTTATAAAAGACGATTAGAATTCGTAACTACATTTAAAACATAGCATATTCAATGCAAACAGCTATTTCAAGAGCTTATTTACGATCCTGTTTTGTGATAACCGATCAGTAATTTAATTAACCACCCATCGTGTTTTCAGGGTAATTTCAAATCAGGGCTTATTACAAAGTCAGGCCGCTCATAACTGTTCTGATTAACTTCTTCTGAAAGGGGGCAAACGGTTAATCGATGGAAAGTTAAGGATATATTTATCATCATCAGTGATCCAGGTAGAGGTAATGCACCCAGCTGGTCATTCTCAGCAAAATTTTACGCATGACCGAAACATGCGTGAAGTGGTCAGAATAGACCGCAACCTGAGCAAATATGCCGTCTGGCAATGTATCAACGTCCTGATTTGGGTTTAATTCAATTATGGCTAATACGCCATCAGAACCTGAAGCAAGGCTCAGTGATTGAACCGTTCCCTGTGCCTGATAAGCTCCGCCTGGAACCACTGGCAAAACTCTGAGCAGTTTTCCTGAGAATACCTGTCCCGGAAGGGCATTAAAAACGACCTCTGCTTCATCTCCCGCCGTGAGGCGAAGCAGGGAATTTTGTCTGAACTGAGCAATGATCTGACGCTTTTGTACAGGAATGAATATCATGACCGGGCGCAGCGGCAGGGCGGCTGCGTAGCTTCCGGGACGGATTAAGACCTGAGTGACATAACCATCACTGGGTGCGCGAACAACCGTCTGATCCAGGTTATACCGGGCTTCTGCTAATTGCGCGCGCAGACTGGCTATCTGGGATTGTTCTCCTCCTGATACACTGGTCAACTGGCTTCTGAGCTGCTCCTGTTCCGCCAGTGAACCTTTTACCAGGGCATCCTGCGCCAGAAATGCCTGCCTGGCATTATCAATGTCACGTTCGGAGAATGGATTGACTTTCGCCTTACTGCCTTTGAGATAGCGTTGATAGTCCAGAAATAATCTATCCCGCTCAGCAGATACATGGGTTGTGTAGGCAACGGCTTCGCTTAATTGTCCTTTCATCGCTTCAATATTATTAATAGCGGTGCTCAGGTCGGCTTGTAATCTTTCGACGCGGACCTTATAACGTGTCTGATCCAGGGTGAAGAGCATTTCTCCCTTTTTAATAAGCACTTCTTTTTTATCAGTAACTTCATTTACGACGCCAGTCACTTGTGGGGTAACAGGAATCGCGACAACCGCTTTTTGTGCCAGTGACGTATAGGGATGGTTATAATTCATTAGCAGAATTAGCGCACTGACCAGAAAAACGCCACCGAGGGCCGCTGTTGGCACTGTCCATTTATTGACGGGTATGCGAAATATTTTAAAAACAGCCCAGGCTATCGCAACGTAGCTTAAAATAATGAGCAGATCCATATCATCGCTCCGGTCGCAGCGGTTTCGAATCAGCCTGTAAACGCTCCAGTTCTGCTACGCGCTGCTGCAGTTCCAGTAATGAAGTGTATTGACTCTGCATCCCCCAGCCGCGCTCAGGACGATAAAGAGTGGCCCAGATCCACAGGAAAGGCCATATGACATGCAGTGTAAACAAACTTACCCAACCTGCGACGTGAATGGCATCGGCATGAGGATGATTACGGGACTTTGCGATTAAATAGGGAATATCATGAAGAACGATAATTCCATAAAAAATAATTATGAAAACGAAGATCAGCATACCCAAAGCAAAATAGTTAAGGAACATAGGTGCCTCTGCTAAATTGGAATGCGAAGTAAAAATAGATCGGCTGCAAGAATATTTCAATTCGTAAAAGAGTTAACCTGACACACCTCGTTGACAGACGCAATACCATAAAGTCATGCAGCGCCCAGGGATTTGAGGCACTTCAGCAATGACGTAGTTGGGCAACACTGTTCATTGGTGATGATTTTAGTGGATTTATTACACTTTAAACGCAGGGTAATTCCACTTTATTTTGAGCCGCTAACCTCCATGATGTTGGTAACTGATTGATTTAATTTTATTAAAATAACATGACACATTGATCACAGATTTGTATTTTTTAAGCTTTATTTAAAAAAATATCTTTATACTTATTAACCCTCCTCTTCCGAAGTTATTACAGACTATCCGATCCATTATTTACTGGAAAATAATGGATCTCCGTTTGATAGTAGATTTTATGATCCTGACTTATCGAAATTTAACGCTTAATGATGAGATTAACTATCATGGCCTCAGGAAAGACGAGCGAATACATAGCTATGGGATCGAATCCTGCTTCAACAGAACGCCCTGAAAAGTTCAGGTTACTCTGTTCTTACACGAGTCCATACTTTGTCGGATAAGCCGGATAGTGCTCATGTAAACCCCAACAAAAGATGGTCTTCTGTCTGGATCATTCCCTTTGTCACGCTGCTCATTGGTGCCTTTTTATTGTATTACCATAAAAGCCAGCAGGGACCTCTGGTGATTCTGATGACCGAAAACGCACAGGGGATTAAGGCAGGTAAAACCGTAATAAAAAACCGCAACATTGATGTGGGTGTCGTTGAAAGTACCGAGCTTACTGACGATCTTAAGCACGTCGAGATCAAGGTTCGCATGCACACTGGTATGCAAAAACTATTGAACGGCAATAGCGCATTTTGGGTGGTCAGGCCTGAAATTGGATTCGAAGGAATAACGGGCTTAAGTACCTTGTTCTCAGGCGCCTATATAGCCTTACAGCCAGGTTCTCCGGGGCCAGCGCTGGAACGCTATCGGCTGTCAGATGCGCCTCCCCAGGCCTCACCGAATGCAAAGGGGATCAGAATCACGCTTAATAGTCGTGAAGCGGGGCAACTCATGCCGGGCTACCCGGTTCTGTTTCGCGGCCTGCGTGTCGGGTCAGTCGAGAACAGCCGGTTTGATATGGAAAAAAGGATGATGCGTTATCAGATTTTTATCGCTTCGCCCTTTGATCAGCTTGTCACCTCAAACGTTCGTTTCTGGAAGAATAGTGGGATTGCTGTAGATTTATCCTCATCCGGGATGCGCGTGGAGATGGGGTCTATCACCACATTATTAAGTGGCGGGGTCAGTTTTGACCTGCCTGAAGGCGTGGCCCTGGGCCAGCCGGTTAGGGGCGTAGCAACTTATACTCTTTATGACGATCTGCGAAGCATCGAGAATTCTCGTTATACCGAACACCTCGACTTCTTATTGTTCTTTTCCGATTCTGTTCGCGGACTTCAGGCAGGCGCGCCTGTCGAGTTTCGTGGAATACGCCTGGGGACGGTTGCTCAGGTTCCTTTTAACTCGCCAGAGATAACCCAGAATTTTCGCAGCCATTATGAGGTTCCCGTACTGATTCACATTGAACCCCAGAGATTCATGAGCGGTATGAGGGAAGACTTTGACCTGGAGAAAAAGCTACAGCTGGGTAAAAAACAGGGGTTAAGAGGCTCGCTGAAAACAGGCAGTCTGCTTTCCGGTTCGCTGTTTATCGACTTAGACTATTATGCAAATGTTGAGCCTGACAAAGGACCGGATATCGTCGCGGGTTACAAAGTCATCCCCACAACGCCAGGTGGTTTAAACCAGATACAGCAAAAGATTATGGCTATAGTGGATAAGATGAACAGCCTTCCGCTTCGGCCACTGATTTCAGTTGCGACCGGTACGCTAAAACAAAGTCAGCGCACCATGACAGAAATACAAAAATCGCTCAGGCATATTGATGGATTTATCAGCAGCCCTGCAATGAAAACACTGTCTGACGATATGCAGCAAAGCCTGCAACAGCTCAGCCGCAGCATAAAAGGTATTCTGCCTGGATCGCCCGTATATCAAAAATTGACGGGGGATATGCAGCGTCTGGACCTTGTGCTCAGAGAATTGCAGCCACTTCTCAAGACATTAGATAAGAAGAGCAACGCGCTGATTATTCAGGATGCTGCAACTGACGATCCTGTTCCTGTCGGCGCGAAAAAGAGAAATGAAAAATAATCCCATCTTCCGGCATTTCAAATAGCTCATTCAGCCTTTGCAGTTCATCAAATATAGCCATTTGTATCTATTGAAAGAGACTGGTTATCAGGTCTTCAGGCTGCTACTATAAAGACCTGTTAAGCAGTCCTGGAGGCTCTATGCCAAACATTATTTTAAGCGATACCAGTGCCAGCGTAAGCGAACTGAAGAAAAACCCGATGGCCACGGTTAGTGCAGGTGACGGTTATCCTGTCGCCATTCTTAACCGCAACAAGCCTGCATTCTATTGCGTCCCGGCTGAGCTTTATGAACAAATGCTTGATGCCCTTGACGATCAGGAACTGGTTAAGCTGGTCAGTGAACGCAGCGGCCAGCGTCTGCTTGATGTCGATTTGGATGCGCTTTTGTGAGTTATACCGTCAAATTCAGGGAAGAGGCTTTTAAAGAGTGGCAGAAGCTGGACAAATCTCTCCAGCAGCAGTTTGCCAAAAAACTGAAGAAATGTTGTGATAATCCCCATATTCCTTCTGCCAGACTACGTGGGATTAAAGACTGCTATAAAATCAAACTCAGAGCGTCCGGGTTTCGCCTGGTTTATCAGGTAATAGACGATCAGCTGGTGATTGCCGTTGTTGCTGTGGGTAAACGCGAGCGCAGCGATGTTTATCATCTTGCCAGTGAGAGGATGCGGTAGGGAGGGAGGGCTGTGTCCGATGAGTATTGACGTAATTCAAGCGATATTGATAATCAGACACTTTATTTAACATAAATTACATTATGCGCACTTCTGCAGATGGCCAATTTGGTAGTGTCACTTGATAGCAGAAACGGCAAGCTATCAGCGTCAGATGGGAAGGGATGAAGACGGTCAGGTGAAAGGGTATAGCCGGTGCATCAGCACCGGGTTTATCCTGCCCCGAAGGGGCTACCGTCCTGGCAGTTCGCGCGATGCAAAAAGGCAGCTCAAGCTTCCTCTGGTTCGCTTATCTCAATACTGGTTATGTGCAGTCCGGCATGTGACATCATGCTGACCAGCTTATCAATTGAAAAGCAGTTGATCCGACCTCCTGCCAGCTCGGACACTCTGGGCTGTGAAACGCCCAGCGCAGCAGCAGCAGTGGCCTGATTCAGGCCATTACGTTTAATCCAGCTATTCAGGCGTCCTACTAACTCGGCGCGGAGTTTCATATTTTCCGCCTGCTCTGGCGTTTCGCTAAGAGCGTCCCACACATTATCAAAAGTCTGAATATTCATTTTTTACGCTCCTCAACCAATCGGCGATAACGATTTCGGGCAAGTTCTACGTCACTCTGGCTGGTTTTTTGTGTCTTTTTCTGGAAACAGTGCAGCACATACACGGCTTCTTCAAATTTGGCGACATACATGATCCGGAAAATGCCGTCATTACCCCGGATTCGGATTTCACGTGCTCCCTGACCTACCGTAGCAAAATGCTTCCAGTCGTCCGGCTCCAGTCCCTGCTGGATCAGGTCAAGCTGATACCCTGATGCGGTCCGGGCCTCTTCCGGGAAAGCCCGTAGATCCTCAAGACTGCTGTCAATAAAACTGATTTTCTTACGCATCATCACCTCATTATACGAAATTTCGTATATTGTGCAATTTCTGCATTACTCATGCACCCCATACAAACCCGTAACCACTGCTTCCCTACCATGTAGTTTCCTGCTGTTTTGTCCATGGCCTACATTGCCCTGATAAAATCCAGCATCGCCTTGCTCCGGCGCTGGCTTTTGAGACGTTCTTCAAAATCGTTGAGATAGTAAGCCGGTGTATAGCGCACCCGGTTAAACTCCAGCGTCAGCGTATTACCGGTGACAACCTCGGCTGCAATGCCCAGCAGGGAAAGCTGTATAAACGCCATATCCACCGTGACAGGATCAATATCAAATCAACTGACGGACATCTGAACTGATGGATTAAATCCGACTTCAATCAGGCAATCTGCATAAGGTAGCATCGGTTATGTGGGTGTAATTAAGCAGGCGGAAGTAACGCACACCGATACGGGCATAAATGTCCGTTATCCCGCCGCAGTACATTTCTGCAAACATGAACGTTTCACAGTCCCCGTTCTCATTGCATGCCTGTTTCAGCGGATAGAGTCTCCCCAGCGCATCAGTAAGCGATGAAAGAGATGGGCAAGCCCGTCTCAGAGTGCATGATGGTGGCTGCGCATGGCTGGGATGTGGGTGGAGCAAAACGTGCAGACATGAAAACTGCATTTATTACCCGCAAAGGACAGGCACTCTACCCGCTGGCACCTGCACCCGATCTAATCGTCAGCGATATTGGCGAGCTGATTGCAAAGATAAAACCGCTTTGCTGACCCGCCGTTTACCGCAAATACTTTAATGCCGCGAGAGTTACTCGCTGCCCGAAAAGGCTAAGAAAAAGCATAGTTGATGCGAAAACACTAACAATATTCTTAAATCAGGGCTTAACCACGATACACAGCAGGCCGATGACAATAATCACTACGCCCGCCAGGCTGTGCCAGCTGAACGCCTCATGGAATACCGGCAGACAGACAGCCACCAGCCACACCAGCACATAACTGAGGCTGAGCAGCGGATAGACGCGGTTCAGCGGAAAATAGCGTAGCGCCCTAATCCAGCAGAGCATCGAAATTCCATAAGAGCCCAGCCCGGCCAGCAGCAGCAATGCGGGCAGCAGGGCAACAGCAGGCAGCGACGTTATGCTGCTGACATCGGGCAGTCGCGGCATCGCCCAGCGCATCATCAGCTGTGCTGCTGAGACCAGCAGCACGCTGCATGCGACCCATCCATACCCTTTCATAGCTGGCTCGCCATCAGCGCCACACCCGTCACCACCAATAGCGTGCCGAAGATCTGGCGCAGCGTCAGGCGCTCGCGCCAGAGGATGCGTCCTGCCAGCGCAACGAAAATGAAGTTAAGGCTCAGCATCGGGTAGGCCTGGCTGACAGGCACCCGCTGCAGCACCAGCAGCCAGAGAAGCATCGCGACACCCAGCAACAGCACGCTCACCCCAATCCAGCTTAAGCGGACCCGGCGCGATGCCGCGTGAGTCGCCTGTTTCTGGCACAGTTGCGCGCTGCAACTGAGCAGACTGACCAGTACTATCAGCAGCAGCATCACTTCATCTGACTGTAATAGAGGCAGACCAGCCTGCCCTGGCGATAGACGGCGTCCGGCACCGGAACATCCTCGCCGATATCACTGTGTACTGAATCAACCAGCAACAGCAGTGATACGCTTCCCGTACGGCGATGATCGGCAAGCCAGCCGCCGAAGTCCGCCTGAGAGACAAAGCGGGATTGCGCATCCGGGTAACTCAGCCCATATTCCAGCTCGCCTTTGGTGTCATAGAAGCCGATATCGCTACGTTGCAGATGCCAGGCTGCGGCAGATGCCACGCCGGGATTGTCCGCCAGGATAAAGTGACTTGAGGCCAGACGCTGGCTGATCGTCGAGACAAAACGCTGCGGCTGTTTGGCGTCGCGGATTTTATCCGGGATTGCCGTACCAATAAACAGGGCGACGCCCAGCGGGCAAAGCGCGGCCGCCAGCCAGCGGCGCTGTGCAGAGCGGCAGCTATATGCGCCCACCAGCCCCCAGATGAGAAATGCCAGTGCCCCCAGCGCAAGCTTCAGCATCTCGTGCGTGGCGAACAGCGGATGATGCGTCACACTCCAGGGAGCGAGCACCAGCACGACCGTTGCCAGGGTAATGATGCCGAAAATCAGGTTGAGCCCGCCATTGACTGTTAATGCGCGCCCTGCCCGCTGTGCGGCGTTCAGGCCATAGTGCGCCATCAGCAGCGACAGCGGCACAAAACAGGGCAGGATATAGGTTGGCAGCTTGCCTTTTGCCAGGCTGAAAAACAGCAGCGGCATCACCGTCCAGCTCAGCAGATAGAGCGCACCGGGATGCTGCTGACGCTCGCGCCAGCCGGTCATCAATGCGCCCGGTAACAGCGCCAGCCACGGCAGCGTTCCCAGCAGCAGAACCGGCAGGTAATACCAGAAAGGCGCTTTGTGCTGGGCATTGTCCTCAGCAAAGCGCTGAATATGCTCAACCCAGAAGAAGTAGTGCCAGAAATCCGGTGCCTGATGATAGATCGCCAGCGCCCAGGGTGCGCTGATCGCCGCGGCTGAGAGTAGAGCCAGCGGACCGAAGCAGAGCAGTTCGCGCAGTCGCTGCCGCCAGATCGCCCAAGGCAGAATCGCCAGCACAGGCACTGCCAGCGCCAGAAAGCCTTTGGTCATAAACCCCATGCCGCAGGCGAGACCCAGCAGCAGATAGCCGCCCGCCCGCCCGGCGCGTCCGCTGGCCTCCGTCGCCAGCCAGAAGCTGCACATCGCGGCAGCCAGCCAGAGCATCAGCATCGGATCGAGCACCGCATAGGTGCCAACGCCATAGACCAGCAGCGAACTGAGGAAAATAATCGTGCCGACGGCAGCCGTGCGTGCCGAACTAAACAGCCGCCTGCCGAGCCAGTAGATCAGCACGGCGGTCATCGCCGTGGAGAATATCGAACCCGCCCGCACGCCAAAATTGTTGTGGCCAAACAGCCACTGACCCAGCGAGTTGACCCAGTAACCCGCAATCGGTTTTTCAAAATAGCGCAGGTCGAAAAAGTGTGGTGTCACCCAGTTACCGGTTGTCAGCATCTCCCGGCTGATCTCCGCATAACGGGTCTCATCCGGTTGCCAGAGGTCGCGGAACATCGGCGGAAGCAGGTAATAGAGAATAAAAAAGCTGAAAAAAAGTAGCCACTTCGTGTTGTTATGTATCCGCACTAGTTCGCCTCTTCAGTCAGTTTCTGGCAGCCCAGCCACCCTTCCCGTCCGGGGATTTCGCCCCTGACTACTTTGCCCACTGGCAAAGTAGTCAGATCGTCGGGCAGCAGCTCGCTTAACGGGCAGAACTGAATGCCGTGACGGTCCGCAGCAGCCAGCAGCTGGTCAAAGTCCGGGTAGCCAATAATCCCTTCGACTTCAGCATGCACGGTGTAGACCGCCCCATCGTCAGAAGAGAGCATTTTCGCCAGAATGTAGTCGTTATAGCCTTCTGCGCTGACCTCGCGGCCAACCACTTCATCCCATGTGGGCAACGTCACCGGAATCTGTACGGTTCCGATCTGTCCATCCGGCAGCATGGGCAGGAACGGGCCGCTGCCGCGACAGTCGCTGTTGTAGTGAAAGCCAAAGTCCTGTTTGGCGGCGATCACCCGGCCATCGGCTCGCCAGCCCGCGACGGCCGAACAGCTGACAGGATGACCGAGTATCTCACTCAGCGTTTCGGTGCCGCGTGCTATCTGCTCAACCAGCTTATCCTGCGGCCAGACGCCGGCCCAGGTCTGCCAGGCAAAGTGGTCCCAGGCGTGCAGACCGACTTCGTGCTGACGAGTGGCGTCCTGCATGATGTGCCGCAATCCCCGTCCCATCTGCTTTCCCGGCCAGGCCGTTCCGGCGAGCAGGATGTCCCAGCCATAGAGCGATGCAGCGCGGGAGCGCAGCATCTTCATAAGAAACGCCGGTTTCACCAGCCGCCAGAGATGGCGGCCCATGTTGTCTGGTCCCACGCTGAAGAAAAAGCTGCCCCGCACCGCATGACGCCGGAACAGCTCAAGCAGCGCCGGCACACCCTGCTTCGTGCCGCGCCAGGTATCTACGTCAATCCGCAGACCGATCTTCTTCATCACTTATCAGCCTGTGGCTCAACGGTGCGCAGGAAGAAGTCGAGCGTGTTGTCGATAGTGACATCCATCGTCACGGTCGGTGTCCAGCCGAGCAGGCGACGCGCATTGCGGATAGCCGGTTTACGGTGCTCCACATCCTGATAGCCTTTGCCGTAGTAGCTGCTGCTTTCTACTTCGCGGAAACCGGCAAACGGCGGGAACTGGCTGCGCAGCGGATGACGTTCAAAGCTGGCCAGCAGTTGCTCTGCCAGCTCTTTAATACTGGCTTCGTTGTCCGGATTACCGATATTGATGATCTGACCATCACAATTCAGCTGTTTGTTTTCGATAATGCGGAATAGCGCCTCAACGCCATCCTGAATATCGGTAAAGCAGCGCTTCTGTTTGCCGCCGTCAATCAGCTTAATGGGCGAACCTTCTACCAGGTTGAGGATGAGCTGGGTTATCGCGCGGGAACTGCCGATGCGCGCTGCATTAAGGTTATCCAGACGCGGTCCCATCCAGTTGAACGGACGGAACAGGGTAAACCGCAGCCCCTCTTTTTCGCCGTAGGCCCAGATAACGCGGTCCAGCAGCTGTTTGGATACCGAGTAGATCCAGCGCTGTTTGTTGATCGGCCCGACGACCAGATTAGAGCAATCCTCATCGAAGCTGTCATCGGTACACATGCCGTAAACTTCTGAAGTGGATGGGAAAATGATGCGCTTCTGATACTTCACACAGTCGCGAATGATTTTCAGGTTCTCTTCGAAATCGAGCTCAAACACGCGCAGTGGATTGCGGGTGTACTCAATTGGCGTGGCGATGGCTACCAGCGGCAGGATGACGTCGCATTTTTTGATGTGATACTCAATCCATTCGGAATGGATAGCGATATCCCCTTCGACGAAATGGAAGCGCGGATGATCCAGGAAGCGGCTGATCGCGTCTGAACTGATATCCAGGCCATAGACCTCGAAATGCTCATCCTGTAACAAACGCTCAGTGAGATGATTACCGATAAAGCCGTTAACGCCAAGGATCAGCACGCGGGTACGACGTTGCAGCGCTGACTGCGGTTTTGAATAGAGCAGTGCGCCAGGGACGATGCCCAGACTCTGCGCCAGCTGGCTGCCATTCATGTAAACGCCATGCTCGGACTGGCCGGTCTGGATTTCCAGCGCGCCTTCGCCACAGGCGATCAGGAATGGCTGCTTAGAAAGTACCGTCCCTGGCTTTGCCTGATGCTGCTGCGGATGAACCCGGCTCTTCCAGACGATAAATTTAACCGAACCGGCAAAGGCGAATGCGCCAGGCCAGGGATCGGTAACCGCTCTGACCAGATTGTGAATCGTCTGAGCAGGCTGATTCCAGTCAATGCGGCCATCCTCGGCCGTGCGGCGGTCAACCCGGGTCGCCTGACTTTCATCCTGTGGCCATTCACTCACCTCACCCTCGCGCAGACGAGGTAAAACGTCGCCGAGCAACTGCACTGCAGCCTGGGTCAGTTTACGATGCAGCGTCAGCGCATTGTCCTGATCCTCAATAGCGACCTTCTGCTGCGCCAGAATATTACCGGCATCCGCGCGCTTCACCATGCGATGTAGCGTAACGCCCGTTTCAGTTTCGCCGTTGACCAGCGCCCAGTTCAGCGGTGCCCGGCCGCGATATTTTGGCAGCAGCGAGCCGTGCAGGTTAAAAGCACCCTTTTGAGCGCATTGCAGGATCTCATCACTCAGCAGATGGCGATAGTAGAAGGAGAAGATCATCTCTGGTGCCATGGTACGGATGCGGTCAAGCCAGATCGGGTGATTCGCCTCGTCAGGTGCATAGACCGGAATGCCATGCTCTGCCGCCAGACGGGCTACTGAGCCGAAAAAGTGGTTTTCGGTCGCCACATCGTTGTGAGTAAAAATGGCGGTGATCTCATAGCCTGCACTCAGCAGCGCATTGATGCCGACACAGCCCATGTCGTGATAGGCGAAAACAACGGTCTTCATGATTGAATATCCTGTACTGAAGGCTCTTCTGGAGCGTGAACAATGCGTTGAACGAAATAGCGCGGACGCGCCCGAACGTCGTTGTAAATGCGCCCGATGTACTCCCCGAGCAGTCCCATACCCACAAACTGGGCGCCGATAAACATGAACAGCACGGCGAACAACACGAAGACGCCGTCACCCGCCCAGGCCGCACCAAAAAAGAGTCGCAACACGATCAACACCAAAGAGAAGGCGAAGCCGGAGAGCGCTATCAGGCTGCCGACCACGCTGAGCAATCGCAGCGGCGTGGTGGTCAGACAGGTCACCAGGTCATACATGAGGTTAATCAGGCGCATAAAGCTGTATTTCGAATCGCCAAAAGCGCGCTCGGCATGGATCACCGGCAGCTCAATGGTGTGTCGGGCAAAGGTGTTGGCCAGGATCGGAATAAAAGTGCTGCGTTCGTGACAGTTGAGCATCGCCTCGACGATGTGGCGACGATAGGCGCGCAGCATGCAGCCGTAATCGCCCATCGCCTTACCGGTGACCCGCTGAATCAGCCGGTTGAGCGTGCGCGAGGCCTTCCGACGGAACCAGCTGTCCTGGCGCTGCTGACGGACGGTACCCACCACGTCATAACCCTGACGCGCGGCGTCAACCAGCCGCGGGATCTCTTCCGGCGGGTTCTGCAGATCGGCATCCAGCGTAATAATCAGATCGCCACGAACCTGGCTGAATCCGGCCATGATGGCGGAATGCTGACCGTAGTTGCGGTTGAGCAGCACGCCGGTTATTCGGCTGCCGGGAACGGTGGCGGCCTGTTCAATCAGTTCGGCAGAACGATCGCTGCTGCCGTCATCCACCAGCAGAATTTCATACTCAATCTTAATTGAGTCACAGGCGGCGCAGGTGCGCTGAAGCAGCTCCGGCAGACTCTCCTGCTCGTTATAGACCGGGATGACCACGGAGAGCATATTGATCGGTTTAATATCGCGCATCTCAGGCTCCGGCAATGTCATGGAAAGCCTGAATCACACGTTCGACATCCTGATCCGTCATTGACGGAAACAGTGGAATCGAACACATCTGCTGGCTGTTAAGTTCACTGGCGGGAAGACGTAAATCGGGATAGTGCTCGCGATAATATTTATGGGTATGCGCCGCACGGAAATGCAATCCGCTGCCGATATCCCGCGTCTTCAGTGCCTGCATAAAGGCATCGCGCGACAGACCGCAGCGCTGTTCATCAATGCGAATAATAAACAGGTGCCACGCATGCTGATGTGGCCAGGCGGGCAGTGACAGCGGCGTGAACGGCAGCGTGCGCAGCGCTTCAAGATAGCGTTCAGCAATCTCACGGCGGCGGGCAATAAAGCCCGGCAGTTTCTGTAACTGCACCAGCGCAATCGCCGCGCTGATATCGGGCAGATTGTATTTAAAGCCCGGCATCATGACTTCCGCCTGCGGCAGACGCCCCTGGGTCTGACGATCAAACGCATCTACTGCCAGGCCATGAAACTTCAGGCTGCGTATACGATCGGCGAGAGTGGCGTCATCGGTCACCACCAGGCCCCCTTCCGCGCAGGTGATATTCTTGATGGCGTGGAAAGAGAAAATCGCCGTACCGCGCTGCCCGACCGGCTTTTCGTGATAAGTGGTGCCCACCGCGTGAGCCGCATCTTCAATGATGGCAATCCCACGCTGCTCAGCCAGTTGATAGATTGGCGCGAGATCGGCAGGTACACCAGAGTAATGCACCGGAATAATCGCGCGGGTGCGGGGCGTAATCGCCTGCGCTATCCGGTCCGGCGTGACCATCAGGTTGTCGGGATCCACATCAATCATCACCGGCGTGGCACCCAGAAGCGTGATCAGGTTCAGGGTAGAGACCCAGGTCATGGACGGCGTGATCACCTCATCGCCAGGCCCGATCCCCATCGCCATCAGCGTGACATGCATTCCGGCAGTGGCAGAGCTTACTGCAATGGCGTGCTGGTTGCCGGTCATCTGAACAAAGGCCTGCTCCAGTTCGGCGCATTTTGCGCCGGTCGTTATCCAGCCAGAGTCAAATACCGCTTTAACAGCAGCCAGCTCTTCATCACCGAATGAAGGCCGGGAAAATGGCAAAAAATCCATGCTAAAACTCCTGCAGATCAAACCCATAAGCTGTCGCGCGTTGTTAATCAGGCACAACGCCGGAAAATAATTGAAATAGCGAATGACTCACAGTCGGCCAGGGTGTTATCGACACCACGCTTTCCCGTTCTGGAATTAAGGTTACCGGACTGCTAATACAAACTACCGTATGAAAGTTAACTGAACATTAAATGAAGAGTGTGAATTGAAATAAAATCAAGGGAGAGCAAGTTAAGGATTTCAGAAAAAGTTCACTATTAAATGGCTAATAATAGCCCTGACCTCAACTCTTTTTGATTTATTGATATTTTGTTTAAAATCAGCAGACTCTGTCAGTCACCAGAGCAGGATTCAGCTCATCCGAATGAAGTCACTTCTGGAAAGAAAAATTAACACGCTGAAATTGCTGGGCTAAATTCAGTCTGCTACTCACAGTATCACATCGAAAAAAATAGCGCTCCGCTCATCTCAGGATGAATCACAGATTAATAAAGCCGTCTTAATGCATTCTTAATATTTTTCGTTATTAATGTTCTGCCCTTGCAATAATCATTACACTTTGGTGATTCTCAGGTGACAGTCAGTTAATATCTGTCAGATTATCTGTGCCTGTAAGGTAAAAACAGTGCTAAAAAAAGTGAATAGGATCGCGGTTTCAGGCGTTAACGTTGGGTCTGCCTAAAAAAGAGAAAATAGTGATGATGCGTGCCGCCTGTTTATGCACTCTGTTAGCCCTGCTCAGCCCGGTGCTTTACGCCGCGCCGGTAACCTATGCCATTACCCCCGATAAAACGTCGATAGGCCTTTCATGGCGCGCCTTTGGTCACCAATTTTCGCAGGCCAGACTGCAGGGTGTGACCGGTACGGTGACACTCAATCCTGATGAAGACCGTGACGATCGTATTGAAGTGACTATTCCGGTAGGGACGCTGGTGGCCTCGAACAGCCTGTTAACCTGGCAACTGAAAAGTAATCTGTTTTTTGATGCAGAGCGTTACCCAAACATTCACTTTGTCAGCAGTCGCGTGGCCTCACTGGGTGGCGGGAATTACCGTATTTTTGGTGTGCTGACGGTTAAAAATGTCAGCCGGCCAGTCGTGATGCTGGCCTCGCTGGACAGCGGAAAGACAATTGATCCGGCTTCAGGCTCGCTGGCGCTGCATGCCACCACCGCCATCTCCCGCTCAGCCTTCGGAATGGATCGGCTGGTCGGGGTGGTTGATGATCGCGTCAACATTGCGCTGGCCATTGCCGCGCAGGGCAGAAAGCCGCTGTAGCGGTAACCGCTGAAGGGTCCGCCGGATTAACTGAGTGCTGTCTGCAATGTTTCCGCTGTGGCAGCCAGTTGAGCCGGTGGGTTGCGGCCAATCAGCACATATTGATAGCCGTCACGCTTCCACCAGGCCAGCTGCATGCCATGGCGCTTTTCATGGGCGATGGGATTCGCGCTGTCCGGCTCAGGCGAGATACAGAGCGCCATCGGGCCATAATCAGCATGCAGCCAGGCGATTTGTGCAATCGACGTCCGTTCGTAGCGCAGGATCCGCACCATTTTCAGTTCAGCCCCTGGCAGGCTGAGTTGCTGAGGATGCAGCTGCAATCCTAAATCGAGTCGGGTACGGTCCAGCCCCCTTTGCAGCATGGCGGCGTCATCAGGCGTATCGGCCAGCGTTTCAGCACTGTAGAGCGACATATAACGCGCCTCCAGATCGCGGATATTCTGGCTTTCATCTTTCTCATCATCTTCCGGTCTTGCCAGGAAACCGATGCCACTGCCCACCAGCAAAAAGCTGACAGACGCAGCAATCAGTGCCCGACGGCTGTAGCCTTTGGCTGGCATTGACTCTGGTGCCGTGATGGCTGCCAGTTGCTGTGCCATTCTGGCCTGCGGTGCCTGTTCCAGCAGCGGCGCAAAAGCCTGTTCAAAATCGAGATTACTGTGCTGTAAATGCTCAACCCGTGCCGCCAGTTCGGGATCCCCTGCCATCGCCTGCTCAAACTGCACGGCTTCCTGTGGCGTCATCTCACCATCCAGCCAGGCAACGATTGCCTCATCGCGCCACGGTGGCGTAAAAGTTTCCCTGTTCATCTCCGTTTCTCCTGCGGTGCGGGCGAGGTCGCCGGCTGTCTGGCCAGCGTGGCACGTGCGGCGGCCAGACGGCTCATAATAGTGCCAATCGGAACCGAGAGCGTCTCTGCCGCCTCCTGATAGGTCAGACCTTCGACATACACCAGAAACAGTGCATTACGCTGCGCCTCGGGTAAGGCGTTAACCTGTAGCATAATGCGCTGGAAATGGCGGTTGTCGTCGCTGGTGGTGTGGTTATCTGCGGCCAGCAGCGCATCGGGATCCACGAATCCCTGTCCCTGCCGGACCTTTCGCGCCCGTAAATCACTGGCCCAGATGGAGTGAAGGATCGAAAAAAGCCATCGATCAATGCGTGTACCCGGCGTGAACTGCGCGCTGCGTTCCAGCGCGCGTACGCAGGTTGACTGCACCAGCTCTTCTGCCATGTCACGGTTGTGTGACAGCACATAGCCGTAACGCCAGAGCCGCGTCAGATGTTCCGCAAGGTGCTGACGGATGTCACTGTGAGTGATTTTTCGCTCCTCCCTTCCGCATCAGACCTCGGGGTGGCCATTGATCGCGGCCTGCAGATCGCGATATTCCTCGCAGTCTGTGCCACAAATCCCGGCAATGGTTTTTAACTGTTCGCGCGCCAGATCCGGACGCCCTTTGATCATCCAGGCTTCGCCCAGATATTCACGCACTTTAGCGTAACGGGGATCAAGTGCAATGGCGCGCTGATAATAGCCAATGCCCTCGTCCGTGCGGCCCAGTTTACGGGTGGCGTAACCACGATAGTTCCAGGCTTCACGGGTATCCTGATTTTTCAGCGTATCCAGCAGGTTCAGCGCCGCCTGATATTCGCCCTTTTTCGCCAGATGCCAGGCATAGCGGGTTTTATCGTCGTCACTCAGCTTGCTGGTCTTCTCAGGCACACAACTTTTAGTGTGACTGTCATAGACCTGACCTTTGGGGCAGTCAGGCGTCTTTTTATCACTGTCATTGTCGCCCATCGCCATACTCAGCGGAGAGTGCAGCATCAGCAGCAGTGCCGGAACGGCAAGCAGAGAAAAACCAGAATGCGTTGTCATAATTTATCCTTATCGGGTCTGTGAGACAGGCGATAAAGCCCGCCGGATGCAGTCCGCTAGCGCGGCGCTGTACGGTAAACAGCTCAGCGCCGGTTTCTATTCGATAAAAATAAAATTATTTTTTGCCAGGGTGCCACGCTGAATCAGAACGGTAGTTTTTCCACCGCACAGAAACGCCGTTCCGCCAGGGAGATCACTGCAGCTTCCGCAATCGCCTGGGCTTTCAGTCCATCCTCAAGGCCAGGAAGATCGTCAACCTGCTCACCGTTCAGCGATCGGATAAACGCATCCAGATGAGCATAGTAAGTTGGCTGCACCCGGCTGAACCAGTCGGGCAACAAGCCTGGCTGCTGAATCTGCGCACCCTGATAGCAGCTGACGCCGCGCTGTGGCTGAGAGGCTGATTCCAGCATCCCGTGCGGTCCCATCACACTGATGCGTTCATCGTAGCCATAGCCGGTGCGGCGGACATTATCGAGCTGTGCCAGCGCCCCGCCCTGCAGCCGCAATAGCAGCGTGCTGGTGTCCACGTCGTCAAATTCCCTGATCGAGGGCAGAGCCAGCGCTGCACCCATCGCAGCCACCTCTGTCACCTCCTCTTCAGTCAGCCAGCGCAACAGGTCAAAAAAGTGGATAGCCTGATCGCGCATCTGTCCTCCGGACGCCTGAAGATAGGCCAGCGGCGGCATGGCTGAGGAGCGGCAGACCATCTGAATCAGTTCCGCCGGGCCGATCCGCCCCTGGCGGAGTTGTTGCTTCAGCTGCTGATGGCTGACATCAAAACGGCGATTAAACCCTACTGTGACCGGCACGTTGTAGGGGAGAACATTAGCCACGGCAGAGCGGGCCCGCTCAAGAGAGAGATCGACCGGTTTTTCACAGTAAATAGCTTTACCGGCGCGGGCTGCGGCTTCCAGTAAGTCAGCATGGGTCGGCGTCGCGCTGGCGATCAGCACCATATCAATCTGCCCATCATTTATCGCCTCGGAGACAGACGCGGACCGGGCACCAAAGCGGGTCGCAAAGGCGGCGGCGCGCGCGGTATCCGCATCCGCAACCCATACCAACTCAACTCCGGGGTGCGCCTGAAGATTCGCGGCATGAACTTCACCAATAAAGCCACACCCCAGCAGGGCAACACGTTGCTTTTTATTCATTTTTTTGAACTCCATCATAGTCCGGCAGAAAGATGCATCTGCAGGATAACGCTGCGTTTTACACTGGCGGCACGGTGTTTTGAGGTGTTTACCTCAGAGGAGATCGGCATGTCGCTGAAAGAGGTCGCCCGACGGGCAGGTGTGGGACTGGCAACCGTGGATCGGGTGCTCAATGAACGTGGCGGCGTCGCGCCGGAGACGGTTCACAGGGTGCTGCAGGCAGCACGTGAAGTCGGGCTGAAGCGGATCCTGCCGGAGGAGCATCGTCATCCTTGGCAGATAGAACTGCTGCTGAGCAGCAACGATTCGTTTTTCTTTAAGCAGCTGGCACAGGATTTTACTGAGGTTGCCTCGCATCTGGGCTATCGCCGGTTAACGCTGCGCCGCACTTTTGTCCCCGAGGCTCAGCCAGAACGACTGGCAAAGCTTATCAGGCAGGGCGGTGAAACGCGGGATGGTCTGATCGTTTTTGCCCATGAACATCCGGCGATCTATGAGGCGCTGGACCATTGCCAGGCGCGTGGCGTACCGGTGATCTCGCTGGTCACCGATTTACCCGGTGCCGCCCGGCTCTGTCATGTGGGGATCAATCAGTTGCAGGCCGGACGTACAGCCGCTCAGCTGATGGGCAAAATGCTGCATCAACCCGGTGAGGTGTTGATGGTCAGTGGGCACCGGGATTACAGCGCGCATCGTCAGCGTATTGAAGGGTTCCGTGACCTGATAACCAGTCGGTTTCCCCATCTTCAGTTATGTGAAGTTCTGGCCGCCCAGGAAAATCGCGACACCCTCAGTAAGTTGCTGGAGAAGCAGCTGGTTCAGAGCGGTCATCTGCAGGGCATTTATAACACCGGGCTGGGGAATACCGAGATCGGGCAGGCGCTGGCACGACATCGTCGGCTGAATCAGTGCATCTGGATCACTCATGAGCTTTACGCCACCACCCGCACGCTGATGGCGCAGCAGAGCGTTGCGCTGACACTGGATCAAAACACCCGGCAGCATGCCCAGCTCGCGCTGCAGCTGATGCTGAATTATCTGGAGCAGGGAGAGAAACCCGATATCTACATTAACGGAAAAGTGGATTTCATCATTTATACGGCAGAAAACTGTCTCTAAAGATTGCCCGTTGTGTCATATCCACCGGTAAAGAAATATGCTTTACCTGCCGTCGATCATTGCATTCAGCACTATTTCCCGCACGAGACAGTGCCCGGGAAAGTGGCTCACTGGCTCAGAAGTGCATAGAAAATAGCCTGCCACAGATAATCTGATCGCAGTGACAAGCTGAAACCGCCCCTTTATGTCAGATAAAAAATCTAACTATCATCTAAATATTAAAAGATAAATCTATATATGCATTTTTTATGGTTTTAATATTCAGATGCAGGCTGATGACGTTAATATCGTATCCGACTGAACAAACAGCGAAGTGAAACGGGTGAATTAATGTGCGACAGAGGTGCGGAAACAGAGCAGGAATAACACTCGCAGTCCTGAACGGTTAGCCATTAAAAGCGTACTTTGCAGAGTTGATCAATATCAAAACTTAATGGGTTTTTATCGTCATATTCCTATTGGGTTTCACTTTCTGCCAGGTTGATGCTAAGTTCTCGTCGGTTTAAAACAGGGCAGTATGAAGAACCGTTTCACTGATATTACGGCCACCCTGAATTTTTCCTGCGCCAGTTCGGTGCCTGACTAATTAATGAGCGTATGATTTGGAAAAGTGTTTATATCCGGTGCGTACCAGAACTGAGAGGGTGCTGCACGCAGTGGTATTCGAAGTTGTCGCTAATGTGCTGGTTTTCTTTATCCTGATTATTTTTACCTCCGCAGCACCATCGCAGTCGTTGTTGCTTACATTGGTTTCATCAACTCTGGCTATGGGATGGAACTACCTGTTCAACCTGATGTTTGACAGTGTTCAGCTAAAAACAGGATTTAAAAAGAACTTGCGAGTGAGATGCCTCCATGCCGTTCTGTTTGAGGCGGGTCTGTTATTAGTGTTAATCCCCTTTGCAGCATGGTGGCTGGATATTACGCTATTCTCAGCATTGAGACTTGAATCCGGACTGGTGCTATTTTTTCTGACCTATGCTTTTCTGTTCAATTTGTTATGGGATTGGGGAAGATCAGCAAAATCAATGAAGATATTAAATTAATGTATCATGCCATTAAAATTTACTTTCAGAAATTAACCTTTCGCTTAGCCGGCTAATGGAACTTCGCGTGCGAGTGATCGCGCCCGAATGTATCCGATGCGTAAGGAAACAAGTATATCTGGTGTCAGGAGAAGCTTACTCTCGCCTGGCAGCATTGATATAACGGCGCGTCTGCATAAATTAAGTTCAGACTGCGTATAAGCTCATTTCACAGGTTAAAGCAGCAAGAATATTATGGACAAAGTCTACTATCTGAATAAGTTAAGGAACTGCCCGTCAACCGATATTCTGGATATCGTAACAAGCTATATGCGGAAAAAACTGCCTGGTGACGACCTCTCTTCATTTGAAGGCGCTTACGATCATCGTAAAGCCGAACTAATAATGAATGAAACCTACAGTGAAGTTCCTTCAGAAGTATGGAGACTGGTGTGCTGAGGCGTAAAAAGGAGGGCATGATCACTCATAACCCATTATCTGCTGAGGGCTGATCACCCTGCAGATCATCAATTCCTGATAATCCTGGCGCGATGCATTTTGATCTCCGTCGGGCAGAATCGGTGAACAGATAAATCAGAGCATCACCTTTAGTGCTGTGATGCTCTGTCATTCTCAACAAACGCACGACATAAAGCGCTGTAAGAAATAGTAAGACAAACCTGCCAGACCACTGTAAACCGTTTTAAATATGACGCCAAAACTGGCTTCATCTGTTGTATTCAGAAAAGCTCGTACAAATAATGCCTTACGGACTCACACGACTACGATAATGATTATCTGTTCAGGCGATATGCTGCCAATTTAGCTCATGCTCCACCAGCACCGATCCCGGAACGGCAAATCGTGTCAGGGTGATAAAAAAGGCTGCTCAGTCGTTAAGCAAGGGTGTATTAAGCACATTCAGATGATGCAATACCATTAAATTTAAATGTTGTTCGCCCGAACAGGGAGCATGCAGGCGAACAAAACGGGAATTCATTTCAGATGGTCACGATGATACAGAGCCCACTGCTCAATCCTTTCTCCAGAGGGTAGCAGGCAATAGGTTGTTATACCTGCCGAAGATTTTTCCTGGACCTGCTGACCACCGCGATTAACGCAATATTCACTGGCTGGATTACGCATTGTTAAACGCTGCGGTTCCTTGCTGTGCGGTGTGCAGGCGATAAGTAGTGAAGCCAGTAACATCAGTGAAACTCCTGCTAACCTGTTTGTGACGGTCATAAAACCTCTCTTAACCTTATTTTTGTGAATTAAGCATTTACCCTCCAGTAGTGTGATTAAGTCTGATAGCACAACAACGACTTTATCAGGAATCCTCCTTTCTCCTGCCACATGTTAACCTCAGGGGTGACAATCATCATGTTTCCATTCTGCCGTCCACTCTGCACTCACCACTATGGGTAGCGATGCATAATTATAGCGTGCTGCCACTAAACCCGCGCTTAACAACCTCACGCGACACATAAGCAGATAGACCTTTAATGCAGTGATTAAAAAATGAATAAAGCCAAAATTAGAATGCATGTGAAGATAATTAACAAAAACCCCATTATTACAATCGATGCACTATCTTAATTTTTAATGGAAATTCCTCGCGAATAGGGCATCGCCTTTAACGTTTACTTAAAACAGGCACACTTGCGATGCCTTTACATAAATCCTTTTCCCGCTGCATAATCCCGCAACATTTGTATGCGCACTGCCATTAATGGGATCAATATAACCTACAACTTATTGGTATCGCTTAAATATCGCTGCTGCTTAACACCTGAATAACAACTCACGATTCAGGTGCTATTTAACGATCAGACTATCAATAAAATCTTAAGGAAGAGTGACTGAGATGAATAATAAATTCCCGCGAAATAAAATCGCAAAAGCATTAATGCTGGCAAGTGGGATGGGGGTTGTGCCTCTGGTTAGCTATGCTGCAGTCATCGGAAGCCAGACAGGCAATGAGATCATCTTAACTGATGGCACCACGCTGATTGCCGACCAGTCATCTGGCGACGGTTATTATGGCATCCTGGTTAATGGCGCTACCGCCGCAACGGTTACCATCGGCAGCGGCAGCACAGTTCGCGTGTCAGATGCTGAACGTTATGCAAAAGGGATTTTTATTGAAGCGGCAAACAGTGAATTTACTGCAGATAAGTTAACCCTCAACGTTTCCGGTAAAACAGCGGTCGGCATTGAGTTCGGCGGAAAAAATGTAACCGCCAGTTTAGGATCAGGTTCCTCGGTCACCACGGTAGCATCAGGTGATTCTTTCGCCGAGGGCGTCGTTGTCAGCAATAGTTCCTCGCTGCAGGCAAACAACCTGCAAATAAGCACCCAGGGCACTGGCGGAACGGCTCTGCGCGTCAGCGGTTACGGAAGTCACGCCAGTCTGGGCGACGACAGTAATTTACAGACGAATGGTCTTAACAGTAATGCCGTTCAGGTTGATAACCTGACCGGTGAGTCGATTAATGGCGTGGCCACGTTGAAAGCAAATGCATTGACGATCAACACCCTTGGCAATAATTCGCAGGGTATTAATATCCAGGATAATGGTTCGGTTGATCTGGGCAGCAACTCGACCATTATTACCACTGGGGATCTTTCTGCTGGCATCTGGAGCTGGGGTGAGCTGAAGGCCGATCATCTGACAATCAGTACTGCGGGTGAGACCTCTGCAGGTCTGTCAGGCCGTGACAACAGCCTGTCAAACATTGGTGCCGGTAGCGTGATCTCCTCTGATCAGACTGGCGGCATTGTGGCTATGGGCGACAATGCCATCGTTAACTTCATTGGCAGTGAAGAAGAACGCAATACGGTCTATTCAGCAGGTTTTTATGGCGTATCCGCACAGTCAACCGGCGCAACCATTAATCTGCAGAACACCGATATTATGATGAAAAATGTGGATACCATGACCCTGGGTATTTGGTCCACAAGCGGTGGCACAGTTAACGGTGATGCAGTGACCATTACCGGCCCGGAGAATGCTACAGGTGTCTACGCCATGGCTGGTGGTAAAGCGAATCTTACGGGTGATCTGACCATTGATATGGGCTCTCCGAATGGGATAGCCATGGCTACGCAATATGATGATGGTTATGCAGCAGGTGTCATCACCACCGACGGAAAAGCGCAGATCGTTGGTAGCGTTTTATCCCGGGCCGGACTCATCGACCTCAATCTGACATCGGGTTCACTCTGGTCTGGCAGCGCCAGCAGCGATAACGTCAATAATGGCCATCTGAACGTTAATCTGACCGACAGCACCTGGAATGTATCGCGAACATCCAATGTCGATAATCTGACATTGAGTAACTCGCTGGTTGACCTCTCTGCAGCCTCGGATGACGCAACCTATTCAACATTGACTATCGCCAACCTCAGCGGCAGCGGCGACTTCGCCTTGCGCACCAATCTGGCAGGCGATGGTGCTGGCGTGAATAACATTGGCGATAAAGTTGTGGTGACAGAGAGTAGTTCCGGTGATTACGGTCTGACCATACAGAACCGCGGCAGTGCCGTCACCACTGGCAACGAAGTACTGACTGTGGTTGAAACGACTGATGGCATCGCCACCTTTAAAGGCAACGCCGACGTGGAACTTGGTGGCTATGTTTACTCGGTCAATAAGCAAGGCAACAACTGGGTACTCTCCTCACCTAAAGCACCAGAAACCCCTGAAGCAGATGATCCGGCCGTTATCCCTGCGGATGAGCCTGCCGCGACTCCTGCTAATGAACCTGCCGCGACTCCTGCCAATGAGCCTGCCGCGACTCCAGCCGATAACGGTGGCACGGCGCCTGCCGGGCAAGACAACGCAACTTCCCCTATTACCAGCACGGCCAACGCAGGGGCTAACTTCCTCAACACTGGCTATCTGATGAACTATGCCGAAATGCAGACGCTGATGCAGCGTATGGGTGATGTTCGTCAGGGTAAGACAGCCGGGAATGTCTGGCTGCGCGCTATAGATGGACGGTTCAGCGGCTTTGATAATGGCAAGCTGAGCCGTTTCAGCCTGAACTACACCGGTTATCAGTTTGGGGTCGATAAACGTTTGTCCGATGAAATTCCGATCTATCTGGGCCTGTTCATGGGGGTAACTGAAGGATCGCCTCATTACCAAAATGGTAACGGCAACATCCGTTCTGAGCATTATGGCTTCTACACCACCTGGGTAAATGATGCCGGTTTCTATGTTGATGGCGTTGTGAAAGTCAACCGGCTAAGGAATCAGTTCAATGTTCACGATACACAGAATAACCAGGTATCCGGTAACGGTGTCTCTTCAGGTCTGAGCGGATCGCTTGAGGCGGGCAAAAAGTTCAGCTTCTCTGATCGGCTGGCAGGTTTTTATCTTGAACCGCAACTACAGCTGACAGCAGGTCATCAGGATGGTGCTTCCGTAGGTGCGTCTAATGGTCTCAATATCACACTTTCAAGCTACAAATCACTGATGAGCCGGGCAAGCGTGCTGGCAGGGTATGAAATCAATCAGAGCAATTACAAACTCAACACCTATGTAAAAACGGGTGTAATGCGCGAGTATGCCGGGGATGCTGCTTATGCTCTGAACGGATCAAATGAACGTCTTTCCTTTAAAGGAAATGGCTGGAATAACGGCGTCGGCCTGAGTGCCCAAATCAGCAGCCATACGCTTTTCCTGGAGGCAGATATGGTAGACGGAAAACGTTTTAACCAACGTCAGGTTAATGCTGGCTACCGTTTTAGTTTTTAGAATCAACGTGCAGCAAGCGCTCGTATAACAGGAGGTGTTAATGAAAAAAACATTATGGATGCTGCTGGCCTTGATCTGCTCAGAATCCGCTTTCGCACGGCAGGAGTCCACCATCGCAGAAGCAAAAAACATGCGAGACGAACGTCATGTTACCCTTATCGGTACGATTAGTGGACGGGCTGACGATGACCACTACTGGTTACAGGACTCAACGGGTCGTATCCGTATTGATGTCGACGAGGATGACGAAGACGACAACGGCTTCCTTATTGGTAAAAAGGTACGGATAACGGGTGAGGTAGATCGCGATGACGGCCATAGCGAAATCGATGTTGATCGGCTCTTCATTCTGAAATAATTCCGGACTTCTGTGTAAAAAAGCCAGCTATAGCGCTGGCTTTTTTACATTCAGGGCAGGTTTTACTTTTCGCGAAACGCTTCCTGTACGCGCAACAGAGGACGCAAGAGATATTGCAGCAGGCTCTTCTCGCCCGTACGAATATCAACGGTGGCCGTCATACCGGGAATAACCCGTAGTTCCTGACTGCCGCTTTTCGTCAGCGTATTATTTTCCGTTAATACCATTACCCGGTAATAAGTATCATCGACGCCTGGCCTGCGGGCAGCTTTACTCTCCTCATCTTTTAGCGCGCCCGAACTGATACTTTGAACATGTCCGGTCAGGCCGCCATAAATCGAATAGTCATAGGCAGAAATTTTTACCACAGCTTCCTGACCGGGTGCCAGAAAAGCCACATCAGAGGGCCGGATACGGGTTTCCACCAGCAGCTGGTCATCCAATGGTGTCACCTCCATTATTGCGGCACCAGGCTGGATCACACCGCCAAGCGTATTGATTTTAATACTGTTAACAATGCCTCGTACTGGCGTGCGGACTTCAGTACGCTCAAGCGTATCATGGCGGCCATGGGCAGTTTCCTGCAGGCTTGTCATCTCAACATCGACTTTGGACAGCTCATCGTTAGCCTCGTTACGGTAGCGGTTTTTTCGCTCGGTAATTTGCAATTCGGCATCATTCATCTGACGCTCAAGTTTCAGAACCTCAGTTTTTGACAGCAGCGATCTGGCTGAGAGCTGTCGCGCCATTTCAAGCTCTTTCTGCAGCAATGTTTTTGACTTCAGATAGCCTTCAATTGACTCATTTACCGCCCTTTTACGTAGTTTCCAGGCATCGGTTTCACGGGTAACCAGTTCAGGTACTTTCATGACCTCTGGCGGGAACACAAGCTCGCTGCCGGTCGCTTCTGCTTCAAGACGCGCGGCCTGGGCTTTCAGTGCCAGCAGGCGGTTAGCGCTTTCGCGGAAGGAGGCTTCGGCGCGCGTGGGATCGATTTTGGCCACAACCTGACCTTTTTCAACCGTATCGCCTTCATGCACCATTAACTCCTGCAAAATACCGCCCTCAAGGCTTTGCAAAACCTGTTCGCGGGAACTGGGAACAATTTTGGCTGACCCGGTTGTCACCTCTTCGATGTTGAAATTGGCGGCCCAGACGATTACCAGCACCATTAACGCCACGCTGCCCCAGGCAATAAATAGCCAGCCTTCCCAGCGATCCTGACGGGCGGCCCTCACCATGTCACTGGCTGTATGTTCGGTCAGGCGCTTTTGATCAACGTTTTTATCAGGGGACAGGCTGCTCATACTGTTACCTCGCCAGATTGTGGCTGACGCTCTGTGCTTATCTCAACGCCAGCATGTTTCGCTGCGTTACGCAGCACCGATGCGGCCGGGATCTTCCCGCTGTTTAATAAACCGATAATCTCTTCACGCGGCCCATCAGCTACTTTGATGCCTTCATCCATCACAATCACCCGATCAACGTATTTCAGCACTGCCGGACGGTGGGTCACGATAATCACGGTTCGGCCTTCCATTGCCGGGATGAGCGCCTGCAGGATAGTGCGTTCCGACCCCATATCCATCCCCGATGTAGGTTCGTCCAGTAGCAGAACATCCGGATTCGACAGAATGGCGCGAGCCAGGGCTATCGCCTGCTTTTGTCCGCCGGAAAAGTTTTCACCACGCTCACTGACAGGCATACCAAAGCCCATGGGATGAGCCGCGACAATATCACTCACCCCGGTCATTTTTGCAGCGGCCATCAGTTCTTCGTCGCTGGCGTAGGGTGCTCCCATCACCAGGTTGTCACGCAGCGAACCATACATAAAACGTGGTTCCTGATTGACCAGCGCGATACGCGTCCGTAATTCCACCGGCTCGACCTGGCCTATATCTACGCCAGCAACGGTGATCGTGCCTGTTGTGGGTGGATATAGCCCAACCAGCATGCGCAGCAGCGAAGATTTACCGCTGCCCATTTTGCCCAGTATGGCAACCCGCTCGCCCTGACAGAACCGGACATCAAGCTGCTCAACGATGGCCGGTAAATCGTCTTTATAACGTAATGAAACGCCCTGACAGACAATCCCGGTCTGGCTGCCCTGGGGAAGCTGCACATAAACCTTCTCATTATCGCGTTCAGCAGGGGCCTGCATCACTTTATTGAGGATGGCCAGCGAGGTTTTTGCCTGCTGAATACGCAATCCCAGCGCGGCAAGCGTTGCTATGGGCATTATGGCGCGCCCCATCAGGGTCATAGTGGCAATGATGCCTCCCATTGAGATATCACCATCACCGACCAGATAAGCACCCCAGACCAGCAGAATAACGGTACCAAACTGCTGGGTCGTCTGAATGACGCTTGAGCCCATAGTGGCAAGGAACCGCGATTTCATATTCACTGCAGAGAGTTTTACGCTGGCAACATCGTGTTTAGAGGCGACCAGGTTTTCAGCACGCAGAACTTTGATGGTCTCAAGATTATCCAGTGATTCAATAACCAGACCGTAACGGTTACTGCCTATTTTCATTGACTCTTCAGCGTGGCGTTTCAAAGGGATCTGCATCAGCAGCACCATCGCCACGATGACCACTAATATCAGGATCACACACCAGACCAGTGGCCCGGCAACCAGATGGATTACAACCAGGAAGAGTAAAACAAAGGGTAAGTCAGCAACCGTCGTTAAAGCGGCTGACGTAGTAAGCTCGCGGACGCTGTCAAAGCTTTGCATGACATTGCCAAATGCACCGCTGGATTGGGCTCGACCCGACATTTTGCCGTTCAGCACGTGACGAAAAAGTTGTGCGCCCAACACCAGATCGATCTTTTTACCGGCGCGATCGGTAATCCAGGCCCGACCCAGCCGTGCAGCCAGTTCAAACAACAACGCCAGACTCACGCCGATAGCCATCGTCCAGAGTGTTACGTAGGTCTGGTTAGGCAGTACCCGGTTATAAACCGTCATGGTGAATACGGACATCGCCAGAACGAGCAGGTTAATAACGACTGACAATGCGGCGGCTTCAAAGATATAACGTTTGAATCCCCACAAAGTATTCCAGAACCAGTGCCCTTTACCGACATGGACAATGTCATCGGCACGATGATCAAGATAAGACTTAGGTCGCAGCAGCAACAACTCGCCGCTATAGTGCTGAGCCAGGCGAGCGAAATCGACCTCAACAGGCTGGCTGCCCAGTGCGGGATCGATAATGGCGCACTTCTTTTCGCTACACTGTGTCAGCACGCAGTAGCCCGTTTCCAGACGCATGATGGCGGGGAGAACAAAGCTTTTCACATCCGTCAGGTCAATCTTCTGCCAGGCAGCACTCATGCCGCGGCTCTGCAGCGTGCGCAATGCCCAGTCATTCTGGGCGCTGATATCAGCGTCTGGTGGAAATGCAGGCATACCCACACGTAAAGCATTTAGCGTAAGCCGGACGTCAAACAGGCGCAGTGCGCTTTGCAGTGCAACCAGCAAAGTCTCCTGCGTATCTGATGGCGATCTGGATAACACTCTGTTTTCAGCATTCAGTTCAGAGCCAGCAGGCTCAAATTGTATATCAGTCACAATGGCGTCCCCTGGACAACTAATTCATTCTGGTCTGGCGGCAAAGCATGACAGCGGCCAGAAATACTCGTTTTTTACGTCAGCGTGATTAGTGCACCGCTTCGATGGTATTCGCTGGTAAAGCGTTAACCTTCTGCACCAGCTGGCTGGTTTTACCCAGTGCCGCAACGATGTTCCATTGCGCAGCCAGATACTGCATCTGCTGCTCCTGATAACTTGCGAGACTGGAGTAATAGTCGGTAGCAAACGAGATTAAATCCGTTAACGGGCGCTGCCCCGCGAAGAACTGCACTTCCCCCGCTTTCCAGGTTTTCAACGCGGTTTCTGACTGTCTCTGTAATGCATTGAGCTGGCGTTCACGAAGCGGTAAGGAGACCCACAGCTGATCCAGCTGCTGTTTCAATGTCCGGAGTGTTGCATCCTGATCCGCCTCTGCAGCAATGAGTCGCTGAGTTTCAGCTTTAGCATTTGCCCTGCCAGCCCCACCATCCCAAAGATTGATATCGCTGCTCACCTGTAACGTCACCGCTTTAAACGGTTCCATTTCACCGTTGCGCTTTGGACTGTCCATACTCAGTTGCACACTCCATTTCGGCCTGTTCCACTTTGAGGCCAGATCCACTGCGGCTCTCGCTTCCTCTTTACGCTCGCGTGAGACCGCCCAGTTGGGATTTTCTTTCAGTACCTGTTGTGCCTGTGCCAGTGACGCGGGCAACAGACCCGCTTTTTTCAGATCGGGCAGGCCTCTGGTGATAACAATCTCGTGGTTCAGCAGCGAGCTGAGTTGCTGCTGCGCCTGGATATAGGTGGTGTAGCTCATTTCACGACTGGCAATCACCGAATTGAGGCGAGTCGCAACCTGATTGATCTCAGAAGCTCTGCCGCTATCAATACTGGCAATATTCTTTACCCGATTAAGCAGATCCTGCAGTGCGTTAATTTCTTTATCCAGCACAGCGACCACTGTGGCATTAGTGGCTGCAGAGGTAAAAAGAGAAAGCACCTGCTCGTTGAGATTTTCGCGCGTGACATTTACCTGAGCCTGCTGCATGGAATAAGCAGCCTGCTTTCCGGCAACGCTCGCATCAGTACGTCCGTGATCGTAAAGTAATTTACTTACAGTGATATGCGGGGAGACCGGATTATTCTCATAACCGGGTTGACCTGAATATCCTGATGCGCTGATACCCGTACTGACCTGAAAACCATCAGCGGCTTTTGCCTGATCGATATCATACATAGCACCGGTGCTGTTTGATAAAGCAGACTTTACCGATGGATGGTCTGCTGTCATACGAATCATTTCAATAAAGTCCGTTGCATGGGCATTTAACAGGGGATTAAAAAATAGCAATCCCGCAATTAAACCATGCAGCGAACATCTGGATTTTGTAGTAAACAAGTTTTTTTTCATAGTTAACTCAAAATAACAAATAAAGTGGGATGGCTAATTTTCTCTGTCGCTAATTCAATCCTGCGACCGGAACTGTTTTAACCGCCCAACATGTCATATGGCAACGTTAATTCTGCTAAAAAGAAATATTTAGGTTTTACATGCTGCCCACATGCCTTTATTTATTTTTTTCATCTGCGCAATCAGATCTGGGGCTCACCTGATGGGCCTGCCTTAAACAGGCCCATCAGGTGAGTTTGATGTGAAAAAAAGCTGGCGATGACCGGAGTCATCGCCAGTTCTATCAGATAACGTTTAAGCCATGCTGGATTAACAGCTTGACAGTGGTGTCATCATTATTGGTATAGACGTCATAATTAACGCCATTTTCAGTTTGTGCGGCCGAAGCCGTCCATTCTGACTTTCCAATATTAACGGTATCAGTTGCATTACTATTGTTTGAGCTTCCCACATCTCCCGTAATATGTAATGTGTTCGCTTCACTACCATTATCTTTAGTAATTTCGAGCACATCGCTGGCGCTGATAAATAATGTCTGCGCCGTGTTATTACCCAGATGGATAGCTTCAATTCCACTAATTTTTCCTGATACCGTTCCGAGTTCTAAATCGTTATTAGAATCCCAGACCAGCGTATCGTGACCTTCTCCTCCTTTCACACTGCTAAAATGAGTACTGTTAATGACGATAGTATCATCGCCCTCTTTTGCATCGACGGAATTCGCGCCGCGTGCATCCAGTACATCATTACCTGAAGTGCCATTAAGATCGTACTGAGCAGGTTGATACTCAATATGCGTCGATCCCGTTTCAGACGTCAGTCCCAGTGTCTCGTTCAGATCAACTAAGCGGCCTTTGATTGCTGAGCCATCGCCGTCGCCCACGCCCTGATCGGTCCAGGTCACGTAGAGCTGACCGCCCGCCAGGAAGGTCGCATCGACTTCAACCTGCTCACCATAGGTCAGCTGGTTGATCTGGATCTGCTGGCCCACTTTATTACCCGCTGCATCAAAGTACTGTGCGTAGATACCGCTGGTACCTGCACCCGGCGCGATGTCGGTTGTTGACAGGAAAACGGCAATAAAGCTGCCGTCAGCCTGACTGACCACCCTCGCCATGTGCTGATCGCCAGCCGTCGTGGTGTTGATCAGGAACTCGCTGGTCAGCGCCGTACCGTCTGCCGCGTAGATGCGGCCCCAGACGCTGTAACCATTCTGATCCGGTCCGCTGGTATCGTTAGAGTCCCAGGTCACCACGTAGTTACCGTTTTGCAGCGCACTGACTGCGGATGACGCCTGATTGTTAGTCAGGGTCTGGTTCGCTACGAAGCTGCCTGTTACAGCATGCGTTGACGGATCATAAACTGACACACCAACATCATATCCGGTGGCTTTAATCGCATAAGTAATCGCAACCTGGCCATTTTCCAGCGTTGTAACAGATGGCAACGGCTCCCATTCAGGAATGATGGCATTTGCGTTCAGGGTCGTGGTTGCCAGCACGGTCTCCGCCGTGACCGGCGTGCCGTTTGCGTCATACTGACGGCCATAAACCGTCCAGTTGCCGTTCAGGCTCGCTTCCCAAACCACCAGATAACCGCCGTCTTCCAGCGAAGTGATCACCGGAACGCGCATTTTGCTGGCGGCGGTGCTGGAGTCCACATTGTACTCTGCGCCATTAGTCACGACGCCGTTCACGTTACCCGCACCGTCGTAGCTATAGGTATAACCCTGACCCTTGATATGCGCACCGGAATCCGTGCTCCACACCACCTGGAAAGTGCCATCTGACAGCACGGTAACCTGCGGCGTGATCTGGTCGCCCGCTGTGGTGGTGTTCACCGTGAACTCCGCCCCGACCGGCTGGCCTTTCGCATCCAGCAGCTGACCCTTGACGCAGCTGCCGGAGCCATCTCCGCTCGCCGACTGCCACACCACGATGGCGCCGCCGTCCGGCAGGCTGGCTACCGACGAGACCGTCTGCGCTCCCGTGGTGGTGGTGTTCACCGTGTACTCGGAGTAGAACGCCGCATCCACGTCAATCACGATACCTTCAATGCCGGTTCCCGAGCCGTCCACGTTGTCCGACTGCCACGTCACGTATACGCTGCCGTCCGCGGTCAGCACGGCGTCAAAGATGTGCGTTGCATCCACCGAGTCGCCACCGGTACCCTGGTTGCCGCTCGTGGTGGTGTTCACCAGGAACTCGCGTCCCACCCTGTTATCGTTCGCATCAAAGCGCTGTGCGTAGATGGCCGAGCCATCCCCGTCGCCGCCTTCGGAGCCCCAGATAAGCAGGTAGCCGCCATCATCCAGCGCCACGCCGACCGGCTTATACTGCTTGCCGCTGGTGTAGCTGTTGACGATGAAGTCACCGCTGCCGACCAGCGTCAGCGTTCCGGTGGCGGCATCCACGCGATAGTGCACTGCGCGGATGTCAGAGCCGCTGGTGCCGCTGTCGCTGCTGTCCCAGAACACCACGATGCTGCCGTCGTTCAGGGTGATAACGTCCGGATAGTTCTGGGAGCTGTCCGTGGTGGTGTTCACCTGGAAGTTCCCCCCCAGTGGCGTGCCGTCTGCGGCAAAAATCTGCCCGACAACCCCGCTGCCGCTGGTGTCACCCGGACCGCTGGTGGCGTTCCACACGGTCACGTACATGCCGCCGTGCGCCGCATCGGTAAAGGCCGCCATTTCCGGCCCGCCGGAGCTGCCCATGCCCTTGCCGGTTGCCACCGTCACTTCGCCCGTCACCGGCTGGTTATCCGCCCCGTAGCTGCGCTGCACGATGCCTGTGCCCTGGTCTTCCCAGCTGATGATGTAGCCGCCGTCGGCGGTTGCCATCGCACCCGGACGGTTCTGTGCACCGCTGTAGGTGGTGTTCACCTGGAACTCATCGGTCACCGCCTGGCCATCGGCGCCGTAGCGGCGCGCCATCACGCCGTCGCCGCTGTTGTCCAGTCCGTTAACGTTGGACTCGTAGACAATCAGAAAGCCGCCGTCGGTCAGCGCGATCACCTGCGGGCTGTCCTGATTGTTGGCCGTGCGCTGGTTCACCTGCTGCTCGGTGCCGATTTTATGCACACCGTCTGCCTCGTACAGCTGCATGTAAACCTCGGTGCCGGAGGTGCCGTCACCCTGCCACGTCACCACGATGCGGCCGTCCGCCAGCCGGGTGACCGACGGGTTGAGCTGATCGCCTGTGGTAGTGGTATTCACCTGCGCGCTTTCATTCAGCAGATCGTAAGCACTCAGCGCGGCTCCGGAGATCAATACTGGCTGGCTCTGGTTACCTGCCGCGTCAATAGCCGAGAGCGTTCCGTTTTCACCGACACTGAGTGGGTTAGGTACAATACTCCATACACCCTCAGCATCTGCCACCGTGGAGTAAACCGTTCCAGCCGCATTCGTCACGATAACAGTAGCGCCTGCTTCGGTCTGGCCACCCAGAGTCTCCTTAGTATTGGTAGAGAGACCCACGTTCGGCGGCAGTACATCGGTGTCGCTCGACGCTGGTGTCGTCGCAGGCTGATAGTCAATGGTCGTCGGATCGTTGTTGTCCGGCGTCATTTGCTCCAGTCCCAGCGTTTCAACCAGATCCACAACGCGTCCTTTAATCGCCGAGCCTTCGCCGTCACCCACACCTTTGTCAGTCCAGGTCACGTAAAGCTGACCGCCCGCAAGGAAGGTCGCATCGACTTCAACCTGCTCGCCATAGGTCAGCTGATGGATCTGCATCTGCTGGCCCACTTTGTTACCCGCTGCATCAAAGTACTGCGCGTAGATGCCGCTGGTACCTGCACCCGGTGCCGTATCTGTTGCAGACATAAAGAGCGCAACGAAACTGCCATCAGGACGGCTCACGACTTTCGCCAGATGTTGATCGCCTGCTGTTGCCGTGTTGATCAGGAACTCGCTGGTCAGCGCCGTACCGTCTGCCGCGTAGATGCGGCCCCAGACGCTGTAACCGTTCTGATCCGGTCCGCTGGTATCGTTAGAGTCCCAGGTCACCACGTAGTTGCCGTTATCCAGCGCGCTTACTGCAGGTGATGCCTGATTATTAGTCAGGGTCTGGTTCGCTACGAAGCTGCCGGTTACCTCATGCAGTGAAGGATCGTAGATCGATACGCCAGCGTCATACCCGGTACCTTTAACGGTATAGGCGATAGCGACCTGGCCGTTTTTCAGTAACGTAACAGACGGCAGCGGCTCCCAGTCAGCGCCAAAGCCCAGCACGCCGTTTACGCTCAGCGAAGTCGTAATCAGCACAGTCTCCGCCGTGACCGGCGTGCCGTTTGCATCATACTGGCGGCTGTAAATCGCCCAGTTACCGTTCAGGCTTGCCTGCCATACAACCAGATAGCCGCCATCTTCCAGCGAGGTAATGGCGGGTTCAGTCAGTTTACTTGCCGTGGTACCGGTGTTAACGCTGAACTCTGTGCCATCAGCCACCAGACCATTTACGTTACCCGCACCGTCATAGCTGTAGGTATAACCCTGACCCTTGATATGCGCACCGGAATCCGTGCTCCACACCACTTCGATATGGCCGTTCGTCAGGACCGTAACCTGCGGCGTGATCTGGTCGCCCGCTGTGGTGGTGTTCACCGTGAACTCCGCCCCGACCGGCTGGCCTTTCGCATCCAGCAGCTGACCCTTGACGCAGCTGCCGGAGCCATCTCCGCTCGCCGACTGCCACACCACGATGGCGCCGCCGTCCGGCAGGCTGGCTACCGACGAGACCGTCTGCGCTCCCGTGGTGGTGGTGTTCACCGTGTACTCGGAGTAGAACGCCGCATCCACGTCAATCACGATACCTTCAATGCCGGTTCCCGAGCCGTCCACGTTGTCCGACTGCCACGTCACGTATACGCTGCCGTCCGCGGTCAGCACGGCGTCAAAGATGTGCGTTGCATCCACCGAGTCGCCACCGGTACCCTGGTTGCCGCTCGTGGTGGTGTTCACCAGGAACTCGCGTCCCACCCTGTTATCGTTCGCATCAAAGCGCTGTGCGTAGATGGCCGAGCCATCCCCGTCGCCGCCTTCGGAGCCCCAGATAAGCAGGTAGCCGCCATCATCCAGCGCCACGCCGACCGGCTTATACTGCTTGCCGCTGGTGTAGCTGTTGACGATGAAGTCACCGCTGCCGACCAGCGTCAGCGTTCCGGTGGCGGCATCCACGCGATAGTGCACTGCGCGGATGTCAGAGCCGCTGGTGCCGCTGTCGCTGCTGTCCCAGAACACCACGATGCTGCCGTCGTTCAGGGTGATAACGTCCGGATAGTTCTGGGAGCTGTCCGTGGTGGTGTTCACCTGGAAGTTCCCCCCCAGTGGCGTGCCGTCTGCGGCAAAAATCTGCCCGACAACCCCGCTGCCGCTGGTGTCACCCGGACCGCTGGTGGCGTTCCACACGGTCACGTACATGCCGCCGTGCGCCGCATCGGTAAAGGCCGCCATTTCCGGCCCGCCGGAGCTGCCCATGCCCTTGCCGGTTGCCACCGTCACTTCGCCCGTCACCGGCTGGTTATCCGCCCCGTAGCTGCGCTGCACGATGCCTGTGCCCTGGTCTTCCCAGCTGATGATGTAGCCGCCGTCGGCGGTTGCCATCGCACCCGGACGGTTCTGTGCACCGCTGTAGGTGGTGTTCACCTGGAACTCATCGGTCACCGCCTGGCCATCGGCGCCGTAGCGGCGCGCCATCACGCCGTCGCCGCTGTTGTCCAGTCCGTTAACGTTGGACTCGTAGACAATCAGAAAGCCGCCGTCGGTCAGCGCGATCACCTGCGGGCTGTCCTGATTGTTGGCCGTGCGCTGGTTCACCTGCTGCTCGGTGCCGATTTTACGTATACCGTCGGCCTCAAAGAGCTGCATGTAAACCTCAGTGCCGGAGACACCTGCGCCCTGCCACGTCACCACGATGCGGCCGTCCGCCAGCCGGGTCGTCGACGGGTTAAGCTGATCGCCTGTGGTAGTGGTGTTCACCTGCATACTTTCATTCAGCAAGCTATACGTAGCCAGTGCAGATCCCTGGAAGGCCACTGTATCGCCCTTGTTCCCTGCTGGATCGATAGCGTAGATCTCTCCTGACTCGCCAGCTGAGATTGGGTTAGGTGCTATCACCCATTTACCCTGCTGATCGGCTACTACGCTATATTCCGTGCCGTTCTTATCGACAATGACAACCACAACGCCTGGCTCAGTAACACCGCTCAGTGACTCCTCTGAGTTTCCTGAAATCCCAACGTTAGGCGCTGTGATATCGATAATAAAATCCCAGCTACTGCTGATTTCACTGACGTTACCTGCAGCATCCGTTGCCGTCGCCGTAATACCGTGTGTCCCTTCCAGCAGGTTAGTGGTCGGCGTATAGCTCCACTCACCCTGTGCATCTGCCGTCACTGTCGCAAGCAGGATGCCATTGTCATAAAGCGTAACCAGCGAGCCTTTTTCCGCCTTGCCGGTAAAGGTCGGCGCCGGATCGTCAATGACATTACCTGCCACTGGTGAGGTGAACTGCAATGTACCGACGTCATCCTGTAATGACTGGATGATCACTGGTTCTGGCGGTGTGGTATCCACATTCAGGGTAAATTTCGCCTCGCTGCTGTTGCCCGCTGCGTTGGTTACCGATGCCGTAAAGACGTGCTCACCATCAGCCAGCTCCGCCACCGCGAACGTCCACACGCCGCTGCTGTTTGCCGTGCTGCTGCCCAGCACCGCGCCCGATTGGTCGCTGATGG